>NZ_JBJTDY010000130.1:0-34163 GCF_046092605.1 Rhabdaerophilum sp.
GCCGCCGCTTTGAAATGGTAATGACGGCTTGCGAACCAGAATGGCGCCGGGGCACGGAGGTTTTCTCACATGAACACAAGATCATCTTTGCTATCGCTCTGCGGTGGCGCATGGATCAGGGTCGCCGTGATCATCCTGTTCTCCTGGACTTCGGTCGTTTACCCGGTCTTCGCGGAGACCCTGCAGGCGGCTGCGCCGGACGAGACGACCACGGCAGGCGCGCCCACAGCCGAGCCTGCCGTGCCGGCGAAGCCTGTCTACAGCATCGGCGACCTCGAATATCTCCTGGCTCCGATCGCCCTGTTTCCCGATCCGCTCTTGGCGCTCACATTGCAGGCCGCCACATTCCCCACGCAGGTTGATGAAGCCGATCTGTGGATCGTGAACAATCCGAAGGCTGTGGAGCGGCGGAACTTCACGGAGATCGACGCCAAGGACTGGGACCCGTCCGTCAAGGCACTGTCGCGGTTCGCCGAAGTGATCGAGCTTCTTGCCCGCAACCTGGACTGGTCGCAGTCGGTTGGCATGGCCTTCGCCCTGCAGCCGGAGGATGTGGCGGCGACGATCCAGTTGCTGCGCGCCAAGGCCAGAGATCTTGGTAACCTCAAGACCACACCGCAACAGGTTGTCACGGTGCGCAAGGAGAACAACCAGCCGATCATCTACATCGCACCGGCCAACCCGGTGCGCATCTATGTGCCGTTCTACGATCCGGCCGCCGTGTTCGTTTCGCCCGTGTCCGTGGCGCTCGCCTTCGGCGTGGGTGTGCTGGTCGGATCGAGCTGGAACAATCGCTGGGGCTGGAACAACCGCCGCTGGAATTCGGTTTGGGTGTACCGGCCCGTATGGCATCCACCGCCGCCGAACTGGCAGCCTGGCCCTGGCCGTCCGGGCGTTCGTCCACCGGTCGCCTGGCGTCCCGACCGCCCCGGCGACCGCCCGTCGTTACCGAACCGGCCCGATCGGCCTAACCGCCCGGACAGGCCAAACGTGCGCCCGGACAGGCCAAACGTGCGGCCTGAGAGACCGTCAAGCCGGCCCCAGCGTCCGGAAACCCGCCCGAACCGTCCGGCCCGTCCGGAAACGCGCCCGCAGCGTCCCGAGACCCGGCCCGAGCGTCCCGCAGCCCGTCCGCAACAGCGTCCTCCCGCGCGGCCTCAGCCTCTCGACCGGACAAGATCTTAGCCTATGGCTTGAACAATAAAGGCTCTTTACGCGGCACGGTCCCGTCCTCTTGTGAGGGTGTCGCTCGATAGAGCCATCATCCCAGCGGCCCGCCCTCAACAGCACTTTAGCAAGGCGGGCTGATGGTGGTGGCCATTGATCGGTTTTGGGGCAAGATTCGGGTTTGAGAGAACCAAGCGAATCTGAGGACAACCAGTGACCGACGAGAGGATGAACCTGCGCACGCCCCTCCAGAAGACCCCTGACGCCGATATCCTGCGCGAAATGATCGCCTTCGCCGCCGGGCGGCTGATGATCTGAAGGTCGGCGCGCTGGCCGGCGCGGCGCATGGCCGAAAAGGTGCTGACCGCCTCGCGGCAGCATTGAGCCATGCCCGAAAGAGGTCGGGGCTCGGAAGCTGCTCCACGCATCGGGTCAGCACCAAAGTCTGCTCGAACGCCGTTGTGATCAAGATCAGTCAGACAGTGCTTTGCGCCGAATGCGGGCGTCGCGGGTTGTCGCTGGCGACCCGTCTGGCGAGCACGGATCGCGCGTGGTCGAGGTCGTAGAAGATCGTCTCGTTAAAGAGTTCATCGCGCATGCGGCCTTTGAAGGCCTCGCAGATGCCATTTTGCATGGGCTTGCCTCGGCTGGCGATGATGGCGTCAAGCTCGCGCGCCACGCGCCGCCCCGAGATCGAGGTGTCCGGGATCGCCGCAAGGCACCCCTTCGTGACGTCATCGATGACGTTGAGGATGCGCAAGCGCCGGCCTGAGCCGAACTGGTCGTGGACAAAGTCGATGGACCAGCGTGCATTCGCCTTCCAGGCGTAGAACGTCGCGCTGCTGATGCTGTGCTTGCGGAACAGGTCCACCGTCGCAATGCCTGCTTCCTGCTCGCGCAGAACGGCGATGATCTGCTCTTCCGTAAACCTCGATCGCTTCATGGTCCGGTCCTTCCTGCGGTCCGGACTCTGGACTCATCTGGAGGACATCGAAGGGGTCAAAGCAACCTTCACCCGCTCCAGTCTCTTCCCAGCAACAATCAGGCTTGAGAAACGCTGCCCTCGCAGCCTCTCTCATTTGCAGGGCCTCGTTGGCACGGCTCAATGCGCGAGGATCTTCGAGAGGAAGGTCTGTGCGCGCTCGCTGCGCGGCGTACCGAAGAACTCGTCCTTGGGGCGATCCTCGATGATCTCGCCCTTGTCCATGAAGATCACGCGATGCGCGACCTTGCGGGCGAAGCCCATCTCGTGCGTCACGACCATCATGGTCATGCCCTCGCGGGCAAGCTCCACCATCACATCCAGCACTTCGGTGATCATCTCGGGGTCGAGCGCCGAGGTCGGCTCGTCGAAGAGCATGGCGATCGGGTCCATGGCCAGCGCGCGGGCAATGGCGACGCGCTGCTGCTGGCCCCCGGAGAGCTCGCCGGGGAACTTGTGGGAATGGGCCTCCAGCCCCACACGCTCCAGCAGGGCCTTCGCCTTCGCCATGGCTTCATCGCGGCTTCGGCCCAGCACCTTTTCCTGCGCGAGACAGAGGTTTTCGGTGATCTTCAGATGCGGGAACAGCTCGAAGTGCTGGAACACCATGCCGATGCGCGCGCGCAGCTTCGGCAGATTGGTCGAGGGGTCCTGAAGACTGATCCCATCGACATGGATCGCGCCGGACTGGAACGGCTCCAGCGCGTTCACACATTTGATGAGGGTGGACTTGCCCGAACCCGAGGGCCCGCACACCACCACCACCTCCCCTTTCTGAACCGCGGTCGTGCAATCCTTCAGCACCTGGAACTGTGGCCCGTACCATTTGCTGACGGCCTGGATATCGATCATCGGCATGGATGAACCTCAACGGATGATGGCGGTTTTCGCCTGAAGCGCGCGCACGAGGCGCGAGGCAGCGAAGGAGATCACGAAGTAGACGAGGGCCGCGAAGAGATACATCTCGATGAGACGCCCGTCGCGCTGCGCGACCTTCGAGGCCGCGCCGAGGAAATCGGTGATCGAGAGCACATAGACCAGCGACGTATCCTGGAAGAGCACGATGGTCTGGGTGAGGATCACCGGCAGCATGTTCCGCAAGGCCTGCGGCAGCACGATGTAGCTCGTGACCTGCCGGTAGGTGAGGCCCAGGGCATAGCCCGCCGAAACCTGCCCTTTCGGAATGGACTGGATGCCCGCGCGCATGATCTCCGAGAAATAGGCGGCCTCGAAGAGCGTGAAGGTGATGAGCGCCGAGGAAAAAGCGCCCACCACCATTGGCCGCTCCGATCCGGTGATGATCTGTCCGAGATAGGGCACCAGGAAATAGAACCAAAAGATCACCAGCACGAGCGGCAGGGATCGCATCAGGTTCACATAGCCGGTGGCGATGGCGCCCAGCACCTTCATGTTCGAAAGGCGCATCAGCGCGAGCAAGGTGCCAAGCACGAGGCCCCCGAGCGCCGAAAGCGCGGTCAGCATGAGCGTGAAGCTCATTCCGTCCCGGAAAAGATAGGGCAGCGAGCGCCAGAGGACGTCGAAATCAAACCCGCTGATCATAGCTCATTTCCCCGCGATGTAGCCGGGCACGGCGATGGATTTCTCGAGCCGACGCATCCCGAACACCACCACCGCATTGAGCAGGAGGTAGAGGATCGTCGCCGCCGTGAAGGCCTCGAACACCTGGAAGGAGAATTCCTGCATGGCGCGGGCACGGGCCGTGAGTTCCATCAGGCCGATGGTCAAGGCCACCGAGGTGTTCTTCACGGTGTTCAGCGCTTCCGAGGTCAGCGGCGGCATGATGATGCGATAGGCCATCGGCAGCAGCACGTAGCGATAGGTCTGGAAAGGGGTGAGCCCGAGAGCCATGCCTGCCATGGCCTGCCCGCGCGGCAGGGATTTGATGCCCGCGCGCAATTGTTCGGCGATGCGGGCGGACATGTAGAGTCCCACGCCGATGGCGCCGGTCCAGAATGGCGCGTTCGGCAGCTGTTTCAGCCACATGCCAGCGGCTTTCGGCAGCAATTCCGGCAGCACGAAATACCAGAGGAAGAGCTGCACCAGCAGCGGGATGTTGCGGAAGAATTCAACATAGGCCGAGGCGAGCATGCCCACGATGCGGCCCGGCAGGGTGCGCATCACGCCGACGATCGAACCGAAGATCAGCGCGACCAACCAGGCGAGAAGCGCCGTGGCGATGGTCCAGCGCAGGCCCGACAGCAGCATGTCGAGATAGGTGCCGGTGGCCTCCGGCGACATCTCCCAGAAGATGCCCCAGTTCCAATGGTAGCTCATGTGTCCCCTCCTCCCCAAAAGCGGTGCGCGCAGCGGGGAGTCTGCGCGCACCTCTCGCGTCGATCCGGATGGATGGCGGACGCGATCAATAGGCCGCCGGGTCCGGCGAATCTGTCGGGTTCGAGAAGACCTTCTTCATCTTCTCGTTCATCGGCACATTGAGGTTCAGGCCCTTGGGCGGAATGGGGCTCTGGAACCACTTCGCGTAGGTCTGCATGCCTTCCGCGCTGCGATAGAAGGCAGCGGTCGCCTTGTCGGCCAGCGCCTTGAAGGGGGCATCATCCTTGCGCAGCATGATGCCATAGGGCTCGGGCAGCGAGAAGGCCTCGTCCGAGAGCTGGTAGAGCGAGGGATCGCGCGAGGAAGCAACAAGGCTCGCGAGCAGGATGTCGTCCATCACGAAGGCGGCGGCGCGATCGAGCTCGACGAGCAGGAAGGCTTCCGCATGGTCCTTGGCGGGGATCACGGTCAAGCCGAGATTGCGCGCGGCATTGGCTTCCACCACCTGCTTGATGTTCGTGGTGCCGGCGGTGGAAACCACCGTCTTGCCCTTGAGGTCATCGATCTTCTTCAGGTTGTTCGCCTTCTTCGACACGAAGGCCGAGGCTGTGAGGAAATGCGTATTGGTGTAGGCCACCTGCTTCTGCCGCTCGGCATTGTTGGTGGTCGAGCCGCATTCGAGATCAATGGTGCCGTTCGCGATGAGCGGGATGCGCGTGGCCGAAGTGACCGGCACGAGCTTCACCTCCAGCTTGTCCATCTTCAGTTCGGCCTTCACCGCGTCGACAATCTTCATGCAGATGTCCATCGCGTAGCCGATGACCTTGGCCTTGTCGTCGATATACGAGAACGGCACCGAGCTTTCGCGATGCCCCAGCGTGATGCTGCCGGTTTCCTTGATCTTCTTCAGCGTGCCCGTGAGGGTCTGGGCCGAGGCGAGGCCCGGCGTGACCAGAAGGGCCACGGCAAATGCCAGTTTCTTCATTTCTTTTCTCCCTATTTTGAAAGTCGTGGCCCGTTCGCTGGGCCGGTAAGTCTTCGTCGTCTTCGCAGGTGCGGGGCGGTTGATCCGCCCTCGCGGGTCTTGGAGGCGGGTTCGGCGCGCAGGCTTGCCCGGGCTGGCAGCAAAACGATAGGTCGGCTTGGAGGCCCCTTGCCAATGCGAAATGTGCATGGGGATATGGCCGATCCGCCAAAAACCTGGCAGGAGGGCTCGCGTGATATGGGTTGCGAGGGGCGAAGGACCGTTCATGCCCCGCCTCCGCGCATCATTTCGTCGCGCAGGGCTCCGATGGGTTGAGGGCCGCGCTCGGCTTGCGCGATCATGCGCTGGGCGCGGCGCTGCAGGGTAGCCATCAGCTTCACCACGGCGGAGCGGGCATGGGCGAGATCACGATAGGCATAGACCGTGATCGGCAGCGCCCAGCGATCATCGCCCGCAAGGCGAAGCTTGCCTTCGCTCACCGCCTTCTCCGCCGTGCCCTCGGGCAGCCAGGCGACGCCATGGCCCTTAATCGCCAGGCCCAGCAGCACATCCGCGAGATCGCTCTCGAATGCAGGATGTGCATGGAGGTGCTCGGGCGCGGATTGGCGGATGAGATCGACCATGCGCCCCAGGAAAGCGCCGCTCGAATAGCTCAGCAGCGAAACCGGGTTGCGCGAGGTGCCCGGCAGCCGCCAGGTCGGCTGGCCCTGCCGCGCGGCGGAATAGGGCTTCAGCCATTCGGTGCCGAGCGAAACGCGATCATAGCGCTCGGGATCGAGGAAGATCGGCTGCTGCGCGTGGTGGAAGCAGATCAGCACATCCGCCCGGCCCGCCACGAAAGCCGTGACGGCATCGTGCACATTGGCCGCAAGCAAACGGCAGACCGGGCGGTTGGCATCATCCTGCCATTCCTTCCACCAGACGGGGAATCGGGAGATCGCCAGCGCATGGGGCAAGGCGAAGGTGATCTGCTCGCTTCCACTCGTCGGCTCCCCCTGCAATTCGGCACGGGAATCGAGAATTTTCTTGATCATGTCCGCCGCATGCGCGCGGAAGATCTTGCCCGAGGGCGTGAGTGTCGTGGGATAGCGCGAGCGGTCGATGAGTTCGACGCCCAGCCAAGCTTCCAGCGCCTGGATGCGGCGGCTCAGCGCCGGCTGCGAGGAATGGCGCGCATCGGCCGCCACGGTGAAGCTCCCGGCCTCGGCGAGACTCAGGAAATCCTGGAGCCATCGGATGTCCATGATCCGTCCTCCGGTGGGTTTGTCGTGACGGAACCGGGCAGCCCGCCTGTCGACCAGGCGATGCAATATTCCGCGAGGCAGCGCGTGGCATCGAGGCAGCGCGCCTCGAAACTCGCGCCGGCCACCGCGATGGGGAGTTCGGTGCAGGCGAGCAGCAGATGCGTCGCGCCATCCGCCAGCAGCGCGGTTGCGGCCTCCTCCATCACTGCGCGGGCGAGGCCGAGATCGGCGGCCTTCACCGCAGCAACCGCGCGGTTGACGAGGCCCTGGATCCCCTTTGGCGGGGCGAAGACGGCGCGGTTCTCGCCACAGAGATAACGCGGGTAGAAGCCCGCGCGCACCGTGCCTTCGGTCGCCATGAGCGCAACGCGGCCCTCCATGGAGCCGATGCGGCGGCGCACCGCATCCGCCATGTGGATGAGTTCCACGTCCGTTGAGGCCGCGAGACGGTCGAACCAGGCATGCGCGGTGTTGCAGGGGATGACGATCAGTTCCACCCCGGCACGCTCGAGCATGCGCAGAGCCGAGAGAATGCCGGGGAACGGGTCATCCGTGCCCGCGAGCACGGCGGTCGCGCGATCCGGGATCTGAGGCACCGAGACCACGACCATGGGGATATGGTCCTGATCGCGTTCCGCGGGGGTCAAATGGATGATCTTCTGCATGAAATCCACGGTCGCCAACGGCCCCATTCCTCCCAGCACCCCGATCATGCGCCGAACCGCCATGGCTCTTCCCGCCCGTCATTGAACTGGGGATGAGTTTATTCCGGCACTGGCCCGATGGTTATGCGAATTTCGCATGATGCAATGGATGCATCAGAGGGCTGTGATGGATGGCTGCATCAGCCTGCGGTGCGCGGCCCGCCCCGGCCTGTTATTCGCGGCGCAGCAGGCGATCGGCGATGAGACTCGAAACCGGGCGGGGCCGGAATTCCCGGGCCAGCCGTGCAGGGTCGTAATCCTCCTGCACCCATTGCAGGAAGCTCTTGCCCTTCGCCTCGCCCTCATCGCGGAAGGCCTCGAGGAAGGCATCGAGAATGCCCGCCTGCGCATAACGGAAATGCAGCTTCCGCAGCGTCAGTTCCTGCATGGCGCGCCTCGAATCCGCGCCCTCGACCACGAGAAGGTAGAGAGCGGCGAAGAGCCCCGCCCGATCCGCACCTGATTTGCAATGCGCGAGCACGGGATATTCGAGGCTCGCGAAAAAGCCGGGCAGGGCGAGAAGCGTCTCACGATCCGGCGCCTCGCGCGAACGCAGGACAAGATCGACCACCGTCAGGCCAAGGCGTTCCGCCGCGTCCTTCTCCAGTTGCCATGCGCCATGCGCGCGTCCGCCACGCAGGTTCACGATGGTGCGCAGCCCCCTGGCCTTGAGTCGCGCAAGATCGCGCGGAGAAGGCTGCGCCGAGCGCCAGACCCCCTCCCCCACGCGATGCCGGTTGAGATGAAACAGGCGCAGCACGCCATGATCGACCACCAGAAGGTCCGCCCAGGCGCGCACACGCTCGCGGAACGATCCGATCGGCCGGTTCCAGCGGGCCTCACGCTTCAGGAGGCGCGTATTGACGAGGACTTCGCTGGATTCCTGGCCGGACATGGCGATGCGGATAGCATCGCTCGCGCGGCTTTGCAAAACAGGGCGGCGCGTGCGGCCCTTCCGCATTGGCCTTATTCAATGGTCCGTCTTGCTGCGATGCGGCGGGATCGATAGAGAGCCAGAAATCGTGACGCCTGCTCCGGAGCTGCTCCCATGAGACTCGACGCCATCGCCATCGGCAGGAACCCGCCCGAGGATATCAATGTCGTCGTGGAAGTGCCGATCGGCGGCGAGCCCATCAAGTACGAGATGGACAAGGAGGCTGGCACCATCGTGGTCGACCGCTTCCTCTACACCCCGATGCGCTATCCCGGCAATTACGGCTTCGTGCCGCATACGCTCTCGGAAGATGGCGACCCGATCGACGTGCTCGTGGCCAATACCCGCCCGATCATCGCCGGTGCGGTCATCAATGTGCGCCCCATCGGCGTGCTCGTCATGGAAGATGACGGCGGCGGGGACGAGAAGATCATCGCCGTGCCCTCCCCCAGGCTGACGCAGCGTTACGCGCATGTGCACAACTACACGGATCTGCCCGAGATCAGCTGGAAGCAGATCGAGCACTTCTTCCTGCACTACAAGGATCTCGAACCCGGCAAATGGGTGAAGCTGAAGGGCTGGGGCGATGCCGCCATGGCGAGGAAGCTCATCACGGAAGCGGTCGAGCGCGCCAAGTCGGCAAAATAGAGCATTTTTTTCGATCCATTGGATACCGGTTGGTCGAAGAAAATGCGATCAAACAATCAGGAATGAGAGCGGACGGCCTCATTCCATCAGATCGGACTCCGCTCTCATCAGCCTTCCACGCAAGCGGTGAGATCGCCGACAAAGCCCATCCGCCCGAGCACGCGGCGGGAGGCGGTGCTCGCACGCCCGGCATCGCGCAGGATCGGGTTGGGCAGAACGGAAGCCAGTCGCGCGGCTTCGGCAGCGTTCAGCGCGCTCGCGGGCTTGCGGAAGTAATGCCGGGCGGCAGCCTCCGCGCCGAAAATCCCCTCGCCCCATTCCGCCACGTTGAGATAGATCTCCATCACCCGTTTCTTGCCCCAGATGGTGTCGATCAGCAGCGCGATCGGCAGTTCGAGCCCCTTGCGGATGTAGCTGCGCCCCGGCCAGAGATAGAGGTTCTTGGCCACCTGCATCGTGATGGTCGAGGCTCCGCGGCCGGGTCCCTCCTCCTCTTCGAGAACGGCCCGCAACTCCACGAAATCCACGCCCCAATGGCTGCAGAAGCGCTGGTCCTCCGAGGCGATCACCGCGCGGGGGAGCGTAGGTGAAATGCTGGAAAGCGGCACCCAGTCGCGCTCGACCGGCTGGAAGGTCATCCATCGGCCGATCATCAGGGTCGATGCGACGGGCAGGAAACGGCCAAGCGCGAGGCTCGCCACGAAGGCAAGGAGCAGCGCGAGAAGGAGCCGTCGGAGAAGCCTCATCCGCTCGTCAGAATCCGCAATGCCTGCTCATAATGCAGGCGTTCGACCATCTGTCCGTTCACCACCAGAACCGCCTTGCCTGCATTGGCGGGCGCTTCGAAGGCCTGCACGATGGCCAGGGCTTCCGACCGCTCGGCATCCGAGGCCGAGAAGATGCGGTTCGCGGGCTCGATCTGCCCCGGATGGATCAAGGTCTTGCCATCGAAGCCAAGGCCCCGGCCCTGCAAAGCCTCGCTTTCGAAGCCCTGGGCATTCGAAAGATCGCCGAACACCCCATCGAGCACCGTGAGCCCATAGGCGCGGCCCGCCAGCAGCACGCTCGAGAGCGCGTGCAGAAGCGCCAGCCGCGATGGCGTTGGCGTGAGCCGCATTTCCTTGGCGAGATCATTGGTGCCGAGCACGAGAGCTTCCAGCCTCGCGCCTTCGTGGGCGGCAAGGCTCGCAATGGCCGCCGCGTCCAGCACGGCCTGCGGGGTCTCGATCATCAGCCACAGCCGAACCGCATCCGGCGCGAGGCTCGCGGCCATGGCCTGCACCGCTCGCACCGCATCCGCCGCGAAGCGAATCTTCGGGAAGAGAACCGCATATGGCACGGCCGGGAGGATGACCGCGAGATCCTCGGCGAGATCGGCATTGTCCGCGTCCTGCGCGAAGCCATTGACCCGCACGATGACGGGCTTCGCGCCGAAATGCCGGATTTCCAGCAAGCTGCGCGCGATCATGCGTGCCCGTCCCTTCCACTCTCGCACGACGGCATCCTCGAGGTCGAGGATCACCGCATCGCAGGCCAGCGTCGCGGCCTTGGCAAGCGCCCGCTCATTCGTGGCGGGAACATAGAGGACGGAGCGGAAGGGGCGGGGGGCGGCGGGCAGCGACAACATGGCAGTTCTCTGCAGAAACGATAAACCGGGTTCGGCTTTCGCAGCGTAGGCATGCATGGGGCCTCGAAGGCAAGGTCAAATGGCGTGGAAGGGCAGATGAACCGGATTGCGGGCGTGGATGGTTGCCGGGCGGGCTGGATGACAATCTGGCGCGAAACGCCGGATGGAGCCTTCCGGTTCCATGTCTTTGCCACGCTTGTCGAACTCGAGCGCGCGCTGCCCGATCTCGTGGCTCTCGCGATCGACATGCCCATCGGTTTGCCGGATCGGATCGATGGCTCGGGGCGCGCGCCGGAAAAGGCGGTGCGCCCGCTGCTGGGCCAGAGGCAATCGAGCGTCTTCTCCATTCCCGCCCGCGCCGCAGTGGAGGCCGAGGATTACGGCGAGGCCTGCCGGCAGGCACTTGCGGCGTCCGATCCGCCCCGGAAGGTGGCGAAGCAGGGCTTCAACCTCTTTCCGAAAATCCGCGAACTCGATCGCTTCCTGCGCGCGCAGCCCGCCATGGTGGAGAGCGTGGTTGAGACACATCCGGAACTCGTGTTCCGGCGCATCAGGGGCGAGCCCCTGGCGCATCCGAAGAAACTGCCCGAAGGTCGGGCTGAGCGCCTTGGCCTGCTGGCGCAAGCAGGGCTTCCCCCGGCGCTGCTCGCGGCGGCACCGCCTCCCGGCGCGGGCGCGGATGATCTCCTCGATGCCATGGCCTGCTGGCTGACAGCGGAACGCCATGCGCGGGGCGAGGCCGTTCCGCACCCGGCACAACCCCTGCGCGATCGCTTCGGCCTGCCGATCGCCATCTGGGCGTGAAGGACGCCGTCTGAGCCTTTTTGATGCCCCCTCTGCGCCTTTCGAGGCTTGCCGGGTGGAAAAATCCGTGGTGAAGCCGGTGCTCCATGACCGGAACGCCGCGTCCCCCTGTTTCCGCCGAGTTTCCCACCCGCCTGCTGGAGGGATACAACACCTTTCGCGAAGGGCGGCTGCCGCGCGAGCGCGCCCGCTTCGAGGAAATGGCGGAGAACGGCCAGAAGCCGGAAATCATGGTCATCGCCTGCTGCGACAGCCGCGTCTCGCCCGAGGTCATCTTCGATGCGCGGCCGGGCGAATTGTTCGTGGTGCGCAACGTGGCAAACCTCGTACCGCCTTACTCGCCAGATGGCGAGTTGCACGGTACCTCCGCGGCGCTCGAATTCGCGGTGCAGGCGCTGAAGGTGCGGCACATCGTGGTGATGGGCCATGGCCGCTGCGGGGGCGTGCATTCCTATGTGCGCCGCCTGCGCAATCCGACAGCGGAGGATGCGCTCTCGCCCGGCGATTTCATCGGTCGCTGGATGACGCTGATCAGCCCGGCGGCGGAATCGCTTCCAGCTCAGGACAAGGAAGGCGACCGGGAATATGCCGAAAGGCTCGCGGTAGCCTCGATCCGCAATTCCATCGAGAACATGCTGACCTTCCCTTGCGTGAACATTCTGCATGGGCGCGGCCAGCTCGCGCTGCACGGCGCGATGTTCGACGTGCAGACCGGCTTGTTGCGCACCCTTTGAAGCATTTGGAAAAAAGGCAGGCGCCGGTTCGCCTGAAGAAGATTCGAGAAAGAAAGAGATCGAGCGGTTGGCCTGATGCCGTCAGATCGACTGCTCGGAGAAGAAGCGCGGCAATTCGGCGATGCTCGCGAGCACGGCATCGCTTTCCGGCGCAAGGCGCTCCGGCGTGCCCGTTCCGGTGAGCACCGCGAGGCAGAGGCCACATCGCGCCGCGCGGCCCATGCGCATGTCGTGGCGGTTGTCACCGACCATCGCGATGGCGCTGGTGGGAAGGCCGAGGGCTTCCGAGAAGCCAAGGGCCATGCCGGGTTCGGGCTTCACGCCATGGCCGGAATCATAGCCTGCGACGAATTCCACGAGATCGGCAATGCCCTCCAGTTCCAGCAGGCGGCGGATCGCGGCCTCGCTGTCGGAACTGGCGAGGCCAAGTCGGAAACCGGTCGTGCAGAGCGTCTCGAAAAGCGGACGCAGCGGCACGACCGGCACGCCGCGCTCCGCCGCGGCAACGAAAATCCGGTCGAGATCGGAAATCAGAGGCTCGCGCGGCAGCCTTGAGCCATTTTCCCGGAAGAGATCGGCGATCTCGGCGGTATTTCCCGCCGCGAAGATCGTATCCGCGGCGGTGATCAGCGTTTCCGGGTCCATGCCGCCAGCCATCATCAGGCGGCGGGCAAGGGCGGAATCGCCCGGTGCGGCAAGGTGCGCGGCCTCGCGCAGAACCGGGCCCCAGCTCCTCTGGAAGTCAATCAACGTGCCGTCCTTGTCGAAGAGGATGGCGCGGATGGCGCGGCGGCGGGTGGCTTCAACCATGGATCGTCAGATGCTCCGTGCCAAGAGGCCTTTCATAAGGAGGCCTTTGATGAGGTGGCCCTTCATGAGGATCGGCTCCGCCTTTATGCCCCTAGGTGAGCCAACCGGCGGCTCGAGCGTGAGGTCGAAGAGGCAAAAAGCACCCCAAGAAGCACCCCAAGAAGCATTCTCGGCATTGCCATCCGGTTCCTGCATCGCCCCGGAAGCTGTCCGGTCGCTCCTGTCAAGGGCGAGGATGGCCGCTTCCGGCGCGTCGTCTTGCGCGAGATCAGTCATGTGGAAAGGACTCCCGCTTCTCGCATAGCACGCCCTTTTCGTTTTCGGATGCTGCGAGACGTCGCTTTTCCAAAACGGAGCGCATGGCTTTTCCAAACGGAGAGCATGGCGCCCAATTCGCGATTGCATTTTCCGCCCCGGCTGGCACGTTTCCTGGCAAGAGGGAGAGAAGCCATGGCGGGAGGAATGCTGGGCAAGCTCGCGGCACCGGAAAACGGGCGCGGGCGGCACAAGATCGTCTCGGCGGCAGAGGCGGTGGCGCTGATCCGCGATGGCGATACGGTCGCAACCGGCGGCTTCGTCGGCATCGGCTTTGCCGAAAATCTCGCGGTGGCCCTCGAAGAGCGTTTCCTCGCCAGCGGTCGTGAGGCGCCCGATGGAGTGGGAAGCCCGCGCGATCTCACGCTGCTCTATGCGGCCGGGCAGGGCGACGGCAAGGAGCGCGGGCTCAACCATTTCGGCCATGCCGGCTTCGTGAAGCGTGTGGTGGGCGGGCATTGGGGCCTCGTGCCGAAGCTGCAGCAGCTCGCGGTTTCCGGGCAGATCGAGGCCTATAACCTGCCGCAGGGCGTGATTTCCCAGCTTTATCGGGACATCGCCGCCGGGAAGCCGGGGCATTTGAGCCGCATCGGGCTCGGGACGTTCGTTGATCCGCGGTTCGGCGGCGGCAAGATCAACAGCGTGACGAGGGAGGATCTCGTCACGCGCATGGAGATCGGGGGCGAGGAATTCCTGTTCTACAAGGCCTTTCCCGTGCATGCCGCCCTGCTGCGCGGCACGACCGCCGACCCCGATGGCAACATCACCATGGAGCGCGAGGCGCTGACGCTGGAGGCCCTGGCTATCGCCATGGCCGCGCGCAATTCCGGCGGTCTCGTCATCGTGCAGGTGGAACGCGTGGCCGAGCGCGGCTCGCTGCCGCCGAGGCAGGTGAAGATCCCCGGCGTGATGGTGGATTGCGTGGTGGTGGCGGAGAAGCCCGAATACCATATGCAGACTTTCGCGACCGCCTATGACCCGGCCTTCGCCGGTGAGATCCGCATCCCTCAGGATCAGCTTCCACCCATGGCGATGTGTGCGCGCAAGATCATCGCGCGCCGCGCCGCGATGGAATTGCAGGCGAATGCGATCGTCAGTCTCGGCATCGGCATGCCCGAAGGCATCGCAGCGGTGGCGGCGGAGGAGCGCGTGGTCGATCTCGTGACGCTCACCGCCGAGCCGGGCGTGGTCGGCGGGATTCCCGCCTCGGGTCTCAATTTCGGGGCCGCGACGAATACGCAGGCCATCATCGACCAGCCCTACCAGTTCGATTTCTACGATGGCGGCGGCCTGGACCAGGCTTTTCTTGGCCTCGCGCAGGCCGATCGGCACGGCAACCTCAACGTTTCGAAATTCGGGCAGAGGCTCGCGGGGGCGGGCGGTTTCATCAATATCAGCCAGACCGCGAAGGCCGTGTATTTCGTCGGCACCTTCACGGCTGGCGAAGCCGAAATCGCCATCAGCGATGCCGGCTTGCGCATCCTGAAGGAGGGCGGCACGGCGAAATTCGTGGAGGAGGTGGAGCATCGCACCTTCTCCGGCGCCTATGCGCTGAAGCGCGGCCAGCCCGTGCTCTACATCACCGAGCGCTGCGTGATGCAGCTCACGCCGGAAGGCATGGAGGTGATCGAGATCGCGCCGGGCATCGACCTCGACCGCGACATCCTCGCGCGGATGGCCTTCCGCCCGATCGTGAAGAACCCGCGCCTGATGGATCAGCGCCTTTTCCGGGAAGACCTGCTCGGCCTGCGCGATGCGATGCTTGCCCTCCCCATTGCGCGGCGCTTTTCCTATGACGCGGCCGAGAACCTGTTCTTCATCAATTTCGAGCGGCTGAGCCTGAAAACCCTCGCGGAGATCGAGGAAATCCGAGCCTCCGTCACCCGGATGCTCGGCCCGTTGGGGCGCAGGGTGAAGGCGATCGCCAATTATGATCACTTCACGATCCCCGACGACCTGATGGACGAATATGCCGCGATGGTCGCGAGCCTCACGCGCGATTTCTATTCGAATGTCACGCGCTACACGACTTCGGGCTTCCTGCGCATGAAGCTGGGCTCAGCCCTGCAGACGCGCGGTGCCGCTCCGCAAATCTATGATTCGGTTGACGAGGCCCGCGCGCGGCTCGGCACCAAGAGCTGATCAGGGCGAGACAAAGCGCAGCACGGTCTCGATCACCTGCTCGCGGCGTTTCGCAAGGGCGGCGGGGCTGCCCATGTCATGGCCGAACAGCGCGCGGATCGTCGCACGGTTCGATACATTGTAGAATGAAAGCGCACTGATCGTGAGATGGATCTCGATCGGCTCCAGGCCCGCGCGGAAAGCGCCGTCCCCCACGCCGCGATCATAAATGGCGCGGATGGTCGAAAGCGCGGTGAGGTTCACCGCCTGCACGCGCTCGGATTTCTCGATATGGCGCGCGTAATGGATGTTCTCGTCCATCACGAGGCGCACGAATTCGGGGTGGTTCGCGTGGTAGTCGAAGGTTTCGCCGGCAAGCCGCGCCAAAGCCTCGCGCGGCGGCAGCATGGTGAGGTCGAGATGCTGCTCATGTCCGCGAATGCCCGAATAGGCTCCCTCCAGCACCGCGACATAGAGGCCGCGCTTGTCCCCGAAATAGTAATAGATCATCCGCTTGGAGGTCGCGGTGCGCGCCGCGATGTCATCGACCCGTGCCCCGGCGAAACCATGTTCCACGAAGGCCTCGCGGGCTGCGGCGAGGATGTTGCGCTTCACGCCTTCAGGGTCTTGCGTCCAGGAATGCGAGCGCGGCGCGCTGGTCTTGCCGTCAACGACCATGGGCGGGGCTCACCGGGCTGTTCGAAATCGGAATCGCCGTATCGGGCTGGGCTGGAGCAGCGGTCGGCATGACGTGCGGCTCGTTATCCTGCCTGTTCCGTTGGCGAATTTGAAAGGCAGAAGGAGCAAGGCCCTTCGTTTCCAACAGGAAGGGCATGTTAAACAGGAAGGGCATGTCCAACAGGAAGGGCATGGGCGCCTCGCAGGGGCCTTGAAAAATCGAGGGCGAATGAGCCCGGAAATCCGGTTGAAGGTCAAGCCCCGCTTGACGAATGAACCATTTGGTTCATTCTGCTCGCTTGTCCGGAGGCCCCTCGTGACAGACCTGCTTGACGGCACATCGCGGCTTATCCTGCATCTCGGCTATCCGACGGAAAGCTTTCGCGCGCCGCTGATCTATAATCCGTTTTTCGCCTCCATCCGCCTGAAGATGGCGGTGGTTCCCATGGGCCTGAAGGCCGAGGATTTCGACGCGGTTTTCTCCGGCCTATTCCGGCTCACGAATGTGCACGGCGCGCTCATCACCATGCCGCACAAGATCCGCGTGCGGGATTTTCTTGCGGAGGTTTCGCCGAATGTGGAAATCGCGGGCTCCTGCAACGCAGTTTTGCGCCGCCCAGACGGCTCGCTCCTGGGCGACATGTTCGATGGAGAGGGTTTCGTGCGCGCCATGGAAGAGAAGGGCGAGGCAATCGCCGGTCGCAGCGTGCTTATACTCGGCGCAGGTGGCGTGGGTTCGGCCATTGCCGCGGCTTTTGCCGCGCATGGCGTGGCGATGATCCGCCTGCACGATTCGAACCCCGCCATGGCCATTGCGCTCGCGGAGCGCATCGCCCGGCATTATCCGGCCGTTCGCATCGAAACGGGACGCGCAGATGCCGAGGGATGCGACATCATCGTGAACGCGACGCCACTCGGCATGTCGCCTGGCGATCCCATGCCGATCATGGTGGAAAGCCTGCCTGCCGGGGCCTTCGTCGGCGATGTGGTGATGAAGGGCGGGAAGACCGCCTTCCTTGCCGCGGCCAAGGCGCGCGGCCACAAGATCCAACTCGGAATCGACATGCTTTATGCGCAGATTCCGGCCTATCTTGCCTTCTTCGGCCTGCCGGTGACGGATTCCGCCAGCCTGCGTCGCATTTCCGGCGCGACCTGAGCGAAAACCCTACAGAGCGAGATCGTCGATCATCATCTCCTCGTCGGCAGAGCGCAGTCGCGATTGCGCCGCGAGCCGGATGCCGGCATTCGCCGCGCCATAACCGGCATAGCCGTTGCGCTCCACGATCTCGAAAAAGAAGCCGCCTTCCAGGGTGGTCGTATAGGCCTGCAGGAACGTGCCGTGTTCATCGCGGTCATACAGGATGCCCATGGCCTTGAGCGCGTCGATTTCCTGCGGGGAGAGGTCGGCGCGGGCTTCGAAGTCGTCGTAATAGTTCTCGGGGATCGGCAGCACGGAAACGCCGCGCGCGCGCAACGTGGCCACCGCGCGGCGGATATCCCGCGTGTTCAGCGCGATATGCTGCACGCCCGAGCCGAAGAAATCCGTCACGAAGCGCGCGGAGAGCGTGCAATGGCTCTGCGAGCCATTGAGCACGAGCCGCAGGCCTTCGCCGGCTCCGCCAATCCCGCTTTCGATCACCTGGCTCTGCACCACGCCGGCGGGGTCCACCACGGCCTGGCTCGGCGTTTTCCGCGCTTCCAGCAGCGAGGTTTAGAAGAGCAGCCAGGTCAGCATCTCCTCATATTGCATGGTCTGGGAAACGTGATCGACCGCAAACAGCCCGGCATCGGCCGCGCCATCAGCGGCAAGGGGCTCAAAATCGATCTCGGCCCAGCGGCCGAGTCCGAAGGCATCGTCCATCACATAGATCAGGCTGCCGCCGAGGCCGCGCACGGCGGGGATATCGAGTTCCCCCCGGCCCCACCGCGCCGGCATGGGGCGTTTCGAGGAGCGCGCGGGCGCGTGCCATCAGCGCGCGCGCATCCGGCACCTTCAGGGCCATCGCACAGACCGAGGTGCCATGCGTGATCTGATAGGAATGCGCGAAGCCCTCCTTGTCGGAATTCACGATGAGCCGGATCTCGCCCTGCCGGAAGAGCGCGACATCCTTCGAGCGGTGCTGGCCTGTTTTCGAGAAACCCAGCGCGGCCAGAAGCGCCTCGAATTCCCCTCTGGCGGCCTCGTCCACGGCGAATTCGATGAACTCGACGGATTGCACGGGCGCCGCCGGCGGCATCGGCGCGGCACCGGGCACGCGCTTGCCGGAGCGCCTCTCGGCCTGGTTCATCAGCCAGAGCAGCGAACGATGCCCGTCACGCGCGACCAGCCGCGCGGAGCCCGCGCGGAAGCGATCATTGAAGATCTCGAGGCTGAGGGGACCCTGATAGCCTGTTGCCAGCAGGCAATCGAGGAAGCCTGGCAGGTCGAAATCGCCCTGTCCCGGCAGGCAGCGCCAGTGACGGCTCCAGGAGAGCGTATCCATCTGCAGTCTCGGCGCATCGGCAACCTGCACCAGCGCGATGCGGTCACCCGGAACGCTGCGGATGCTCTCGATCTCGAAGCCACGCGAGAAGATGTGAAAACTGTCGAGGATGAGCCCGAGATTCGGCTGGTTCGCGCGCCGCACGATCTCCCAGGCATCGCGATAATCCGAGACATGCCGGCCCCAGGCCAGCGCTTCATAGCCCACGCGCAGGCCGCGCCTGGCGGCGCGCTGGGCGAGTTCGGCGAAATCCTCCGCGAGGCGCGGGATGCCGCCCTCCGCTTCCGGCGAGAGACTGGAACAGACGAAGAGCAGGTCCGTGCCCAATTCCTGCAACAGGTCGAATTTGCGCTCCGCGCGATCGAAGGTGCGGGCACGGCGCGCGGCCGGCATTCCCTCGAAATCGCGGAAGGGCTGGCAGGTGACGATCTTGAGCCCGAGATCCTCGCAGATCAATCGCAGCTCGGTCGGCGGGCCGGGATGGGCGATGAGATCGTTCTCGAAAATCTCGACCGCCTTGAAGCCGGCTTTCGCGATGACCTCGAGCTTTTCGAGCAGGCTGCCCGAGATGCAGACGGTGGCGATAGAGGGGATCATGCGAGCCTCACCGATTGGCCTGTGGCGGCCGCCTGCCGGATCGCCTCGATGACGCGAAGGCTTTCGAGACCCTCGCGGCCGGGCACGAGCGGCGGCTCGCCATGACGGATGACGCGGCAGAATTGTGCGATCTGCGCGCGCAGGGGATCAACGGGCGGAAGGCTTTCGCGCTCGCCAACCATCGGCTGCCACCAGCTTTTCTTTGGCTTGTGCCGCCAGATTTCGAGCCGCGGCAGGCTGAGGGAGGCATCCCGCCCGCCGATCATCAGATAGGCTTCGCCTGTCGCGGGATAAGCGGGGTTCTCTGCGCTGGTGAGTTCCCAGCTCCAGGGCGAGGGGATGGCATCGGAGAGCGTGAAGGTGCCGAGCGCACCCTTCGCGAAGCGCATCATCACGGCGGCGCTGTCCTCTACCGCGAATCCGCGCTGCTGGTTCGCGCTGATGGCCCAGACCTCTGTGATTTCCCCGCAGAGATGGCGGATGAGGTCGATCTCGTGGATGAGGTTGATGAGGATCGGTCCCGCGCCCGGTTCGCGCCGCCAGCTCACGTTGAAGTAATCATCCGGCTTCGCGATCCAGAAGAAGCCGTGCACGGCAACAATCGGCCCCAGTTCCCCCGCCGCGATCTTCGCCCTGGCGCGCGTGATGATGGGGTTATGGCGGCGATGATGGCCTACGGCCAGCGGCACACCCGCCTTCTCCGCCGCGACCACCAATTGTTCGGCGCCCGAAAGCGTGTCCGCGAGCGGCTTTTCGATCAGAACGGGGATGCCCGCCTCGATTGCCGCGAGCCCGTGGGCGACATGCATCGCATTGGGCGTGGCGACGATCAGGCCATCCGCCTTTTCGGGGTCGGAGCTATCGAAACCGGCTTGCCATCGCCAACCCCGTTCGGCCGCCAGCGCGCGGGCCTCGGGCGCGGGATCAATGATGCTGTGGAGCACGGCGCTCGGTTCGGCGAGGATATGTTCGATATGGCGCCGGCCAATCAATCCGGCGCCCATCACGGCCAGGCGGACCGGCGATTCACTCATCATCAGCGTGCCTCCGCCATGGTGCCGCCGAGGAAGAGCTGCGCCACGCGCGGATCATGCAGGATATCCCGTGCCGGACCCTGCAGCCGGGCGCGGCCTGTTTCCAGCACGAGGCCTTCATCGGAGATTTCCAGCGCCGAGCGGGCATTCTGCTCCACCATCAGGATGGTGACGCCCTTGGCTCGCAGGTCCTTCAGGATGCCGAAGGTCTCCTGCGCCAGAAGGGGCGAGAGGCCGATGGAGGGCTCGTCGATCAGGATCAGCTTGGGGTCGAGCAGCAGGCCGCGCATGATTTCAAGCTGCTTCTGCTGCCCGCCCGAGAGGGTGGAGGCCTGCCTGTCGGCCTTCTGGCGAAGCATGGGGAAGCGATCAAGCGCGGCCTCCATCCGGCTTTCCATGTCCGTGATATGCGGCCCGGCCGCCACCGCGCCGAATTCCAGGTTATGGCGCACGGAAAGCTCGGGGAAGATGTTCCGGCCCTGCGGCACATAGACGATGCCAGCTTCCAGAAGCCTCCTCGGCGGCCAGCGCGTGATGTCGCGGCCCTCGAAGCGGATGGTGCCGGAAGAAAGGTTCAGCAGGCCGAAGATCGCCTTGAAGACCGTGGATTTCCCCGCGCCATTGGGGCCGATCACCGTGGTGATGGCGCCGCGCTTCACCTTGAAGCTCGTGCCGTTGAGGATGGTGATGCGACCGTAGCCGCCCACCACATCTTCGAGTTCGAGGATCGTGTCGCTCATCGGGGTCTCTTCCGTGCCTCAATGCCCCAGATAGGCTTCGATGACGGCCGGATTGGCGCGCACCTCGGCGGGTGTGCCCATGGCGAGCACCTTGCCTTCGGCCATCACCACCACGCGGGTGCAAAGGCTCATCACGAAATCCATGTTGTGCTCGATGACGACGAAGGTCGCGCCGGCCTCGGCATTCATCATCTTGAGCCGCTCCCTGAGGTCGCCAAGCATGGTGAGGTTCACGCCGCCCGCCGGTTCGTCGAGCAGCACCAGGCGAGGGCCCGCCATGAAGGCCATGGCGGCATCGAGCAGCTTCTGCTGGCCGTAGGAAAGGCCGCCCGCCTTCGCATCCGCGAGGTGCCCGAGGCGGAAGAAGCCGATCATGCGCTCGGCTTCGGCCGTCAGCCCCGCATCGCGCGGGCCGAAGAGGCGCGAGAGCATGGTTCCCTTGTGCTCCTGCCCTGCGAGGATGAGGTTCTCGCGCACCGAAAGTTCGGGGAAGACCTGCAGGAGCTGGAAGGTGCGGCTCACGCCGCGTTTGTTCATCTCCTCGGGAGTGAAGCCGGTGACATCCTGCCCGTCGAGCCGCACGCGGCCCGAAGTGGGCGTCAATTGCCCGAGGATGCAGTTGAAGAGCGTCGATTTCCCGCAGCCATTGGGGCCGATAATGCCGAGGATCTCGCCCTCATGCACGTCGAAGCTCACATCCTCGACCGCGCGGATGCCGCCGAAATGCTTCGCGACGCCCTCGACCTGAAGAACGGTTTTCACGGCGCGCCCTCCTTCACGGGAAGGTTCCGGCCCATCGGCCGGCGGCGGATGGCGTTCCAGCCGCGTTCGAGCAGGCCCATGATTCCCTGCGGGCAGGCGATCAGCAAAGCCAAGACGATCGCCGCGAAGAGGATGAGATAAAGCCCGCCCGTGGCGCGCAGAGTTTCCGGCAGCACCACGCCCAGCAGCGCGCCGATGAACGGCCCGAGCTGGTAGCCGGAGCCGCCGGCCACCACCATCAGCAGCAGGAAGAACGAGGCGGAAAGTGCGAAGGGCGAGGGATCGATGAACTCGACCAGCGGCGCGTAGAGCGCGCCAGCAAAGCCCGCATAGGCCGATCCGATGGCAAAGGCGAGGAGCGTGTAGTTGCGGATGTTGATGCCGAGCGAAGCAGCGCGCACCGGGTTCTCGCGAAGCGCCAGAAAAGCCCGGCCCCAGGGGGAACGGATCAGCCACCAGAGCGCCAGCGCGAGGATCAGCGTGACCACCACCACGAAACGATGAAAGGCGAGATGACCGTCGAATTTCGTGCCGAAGAGGGTGGGGCGCGGGATGTTCGAAAGGCCGAAGACGCCGCCTGTCAGCCATTGCTCGTTGCGGAGCACCAGCCAGACCAGCGTGGAGAAGGCGAGGGTCACGAAGGCGAGGTAATGCGCCTTCACCCGCAAAGCCGGGAAGCCCAGCACGAGGCCGACCGCGAAAGTCAGCAGACCGGAAATCGCGAAGGCCGGCAGCCAGCCCATGCCAAGCTTGGTGGTGAGCAAGGCAGTCGCATAGGCGCCGATGCCCATGAAGGCGGCCTGCGCGAGGCTCTTCAGCCCCGCAAGGCCAAGCGTGAGGTTCAGGCCCATCACGGCGATGGCCGTCACCAGCCAGAGCGAGAGCACATAGGTGCCGTAGCGCCCCAAGCCCGACGGCGCGAACCAGAGCAGCACGGCCGCGAGCACCAGAGTGATCAGCACACCGTCGGCGCGTCTCCGGAACGCGCGGGCGGGCGAGGGCGCATTGCCCGTGAAAGAGGGGATCTCGCTCATACGCGGCGCTCCTCCTTGCGGCCGAACAGGCCTTCGGGCTTCACGAGGATGATGATGACCAGCAGCACCAGCGGCACCGCGAGGCGATAGGAGGTCGAGATGTAGGCCGCCGCGAGGCTGTCGATCACGCCGACGATCAACCCGCCCGCCAGCGCGCCGCGCACCTGGTTGAAGCCGCCGACGATGGCCGCGATGAAGGCGAAGAGGCCGATGACCTCGCCATTCGAGAATTTCGCAAGATAGATCGGCGAGATCAGCACGGAAGCAAGCGCGGCCAGCCCCGCATTGATGAGGAAGGTCAGCATCACCATTCGTGCCACGCGAATGCCAAGGATGAGAGCGACGCCCGGGTTCTGCGCCGCCGCCTGCATCTGCCGTCCCGTGCGGGTGCGGGTAACGAACCATTGCAGCCCGCCGATCGCCACCGAGGCCACGATGATGATCGCCACATGCTGCAGCGAGAGGGAAATCCCCATGAAGCTCAGCGTCTGCGCCGGGAGCAGGGATGGGAAGCTCTGCGCTTCCGCCGAGAAGCCATCCTTCGCACCCTCCTTCATGATGATCGCCAGCGCCATGGTGGCGATCGCCAGGGGAAGCACGCCATGCCGGATCATCGGGTCGACGATGGCGACCTTGAAGCCCCAGCCGAAGAGCGCGATGAACAGCGCGATACCCAGCACGGCCGCGAGCCAGAACGGCGCGCCCGCGAGTTTCACCAGCGCGAGGATCAGGATCGCCGGGAGCATCACGAATTCGCCTTGGGCGAAATTGATGGTCTGCGAGGTCTGCCAGACCAGCGTGAAGCCGATGGCGGCCAGCGCGTAGATGGCACCCGTCGCGAGGCCCGCGATCAGATAGGCGATGAATTCGGCCATCGCTTTACGTCTCCGGGAACTTCTGGGGTTCACATCATCCCGGCTTTTCGGCCGGGATGATGGAGGGAGGAGCCGTGTGTTTACGGGTTGATCATCGGCAGGGTCTGCTTGATCACCTGCCTGCCCGCCACGACCTCGGCGAGGAAGCTTTCGCGATCGAGGTCGCCATTCTGCTCAATCCTGGTGTCGATCATGATGCCGGGCTCGTCCTTCGGGGTAATGCGCGCACCACGAAGGGTGTCGGCGAGGCCTTTCTTGTCGAACTTCTTCTGCTTCTCGGTGGCCCATTTCACCATGTAGACCGCCATGTAGCCCTTGAGACCGTTATGGTCCGAGGCATAGTTGAAGCGCTGCTGGAACTTCCTGCCGAATTCCTGGAAGGCCGGCACCGGCGCGTCGATCGAGAGGCCGACATGGCCGCGCGCGCCGTTGGCGGCGTCGCCCGCAAGCTCGATCACCTTCGCGCCGAGAAGCGTGGTCTCACCCACCATGGGCTTCTCGATGCCCTGCTGCTTCGCGGCGCGCAGGAAACGGGCGCTTTCCTCCTCGTTCAGATAGACGAACACCGCATCGGTATTGGCATTCTTCACCTTGATGGCGTCGGAGGCGAAATCCGCCTGGCCCTGCTCGGTGGAGACATCCGCCACGACCTTGATGCCGCGCTTCTCAAGCTCGGGGAGGATCGCGTCGCGGCCACCCTTGCCGAAATCGTTGTTCACCCAGACGACCGCGACGGTCTTCGCCTTGACGTCGTTCTGGAGATAGGCGGCGATCTTCGGCATCGCGGCGGCCTGGCTCAGCGAGGTGCGGAACAGATAGGGGTTGCCCTGCCGGGTGAGGCCCGCCGCCTCGCCGCCGACAATCTGCGCGATCTCGGCGCGCTGCGAGATCTGCATCGACGCGCCGATCGGGCCGGAAAAGACCGGGCCGAGCACCGCATAGGTGCCTTCGTCGATCGCCCGCTGCACAGCCGCGCGGGTGTTGCCGGGGTTGGTCTGGGTATCGTAATGCACGATCTCGATCTGCCGGCCGAGGATGCCGCCCTTGGCATTGATCTCGGCGACGGCGATATCGATGCCGTTCTTCCAGTTGGTGCCGGCGGTCGCGCCCGCGCCGGAAAGCTCCACCACATTGACGAGCTTCACCTTCTCCTGCGCCATTGCCGGCGACAGGCAAAGAATCGTTGCAGCCGCGACGAACATTCGGCGATCCATGGGTATCCTCCCTCTTCCTCTTCGCTTCCCGCCCATCCATCGCCTTGTCCCGGCATGTGGAAGGTCAGGCTGCATGAAACACGCGCTTCAAACCTCACGCAACGAGCACTTCATGCGCTGAGCCGAACATCACGTGATGATTTTGATGATCCGGCCCAACCTCGCATTTCCGCGCGCAGCAGGCGAACGAAATTCTCGGCATGGCGCGAGTGCGCCCGATCCGCCTTCCCCAGCGCGCAGACCCCAGCGCGCAGACCGTGGTGCGGTGCTTCACGATCGCCACGTCCCAGCCGAATTTTCCCGCGCGATCGAGATTTTGCAGGAACTTGAGACTTTGGAGCAACTTGAGACTGTGCAGGAACAGATGGTGCGGAACCGGCGCAAGCCCTGCCCAAGCCCCCTGCCCAAGCCCCTGACATCCGGGGCCTGCGCAGATTTTGACAATTCCGGATGCGTGTGGTTTCAGCTGTTCGAAGCCTGCGCGAGATCCTCGATCCTGACGCTTGAGGCTCCGGTTTTCGTGGTCCGGTTTTCGTGGGAGGCATGATGACAATGCGGCTCATTGCCTTGGTTCTGGGTGTCGCACTGGCCGTCTCGGGCTGTGCTTCGTTGCAGGAAACCTCGGATGGTGATCGCGCGAGCGGCGCCCCGGCTTCTGCGCTGACCGAGCGTCCAACGGAAATCACGCGCGAGATGCTCATCGGGCGCTGGGGCGTTGCCTCCTTCCGCGAGGAGAAGGACCGCGCGCGCGCCACCGCGCAGGCGCGCTCCTTCTGCGCCCGCCAGCCCTACGAGATCACCGCCGGGCCGCGGAACGGCGTGATGATGCACGCGGCGGATGATCCCAAGCTCTACGAACTGCGCCTCAAGGGCGCTTCGGATGGCAAGACCTATCTGGGCTTCGAGGCCCCGCCCGGGGATTGGCAGGATCGCGTCATTCTCTCCGCCTCGAACGACCAGTTGGTGATGCGTTTTGTTGATCCCGAGATCCATAACCGCTACGGCACCTTCATCTATGTCCGCTGCAAGTAAGGGGAGGTCCGAGTGATTCGTTTTCCGCTGCTTCTCGCGTTTATCGCAAGCCTTGCAGCCATCCCGGCTGCGGGGCAGGGGCGCACGCCGCCGCCTGAAACCATGGATATCGGGGATGAGCCAGGCCGCGTTTCCACCGCCGAGACGGTCATCGAGGATGGCCCCTATGCGCGTCAGATGGTGTTCTTCCGGACGAATGAGCCGCCGAGCACGTTGGTGATCCACACCTCCGAGCGCTTCCTTTACGTCGTCATGGGGAACAACCGAGCGCTTCGCTACGGCATCGGCGTGGGTCGCGAGGGCTTTCAGTGGGCTGGCCTCCAGAAGGTGTCGCGCAAGGCCGAGTGGCCGGACTGGACCCCGCCGCCCGAGATGATCCAGCGCCAACCCTATCTGCCGCGCTTCATGGCGGGCGGACCGGGCAACCCCATGGGCGCACGGGCGCTTTATCTCGGCTCCACGGTCTATCGCATTCACGGCACCAACCAGCCGGAAACGATCGGACAGGCGATCTCCTCCGGCTGTTTCCGTCTCGCCAATGGCGATGTGATTGATCTTTTCGAACGCGTGCCCGTTGGCGCGAAAGTCATCATCCGGCACGGACCGCAGGTCTGAGGAGGTCATCATGTCCTGGCGCAAGAGCCTCGCGGCCGCCTCGCTCGTCTTTCTGGGCCTAGCCTCCGGCGCTGTTGCGCAATCCGGCACGCTGGAGCAGGTGCGCCAGCGTGGCACGCTGCAATGCGGTGTCAGCACGGGCCTTTATGGCTTTTCCTTCCAGCAGGATGGGAAATGGGCCGGGTTCGACGTCGATTTCTGCCGCGCCGTGGCGGCGGCCGTTCTCGGCAACGCGGATCGCGTGAGCTTCTTGCCGCTCTCGGCTTCCGAGCGTTTCGAGGCGCTGAAGTCGGGCAAGATCGATATTCTCTCGCGCAATTCCACCTGGACCCTGCAGCGCGAGGCGGAGCTTGGTCTCATCTTCGCGGGCGTGCTGTTCCATGACGGCCAGGGCTTCATGGTGCGCCGGAGCGCCAACATCGCCTCTGCGCTTGAACTTGGTGGCAGGAAGGTCTGCGTGCAGGCCGGCACGACAAGCCAGAACGCGGCGCGCGATTATTTCGCGGCGAACGCCATGACGGTGGAACTGAAGGTCTTCCCGGATTCACCAGCCACCCTCGCCGGCTTTGCCAGAGGCGAATGCGACGCGATGACCACTGACAATTCCGGCCTGTTCGCCGAGCGCCTGAAGCTCGAGAAACCTGGCGATGCGGTGATCCTGCCGGATATCATTTCAAAAGAACCCCTTGGCCCCGTGACGCGCGCGGATGACATGCGCTGGCACATGGTCGTGAAATGGGTGGCCTTCGCGCTGATCAATGCCGAGGAACTCGGCGTTTCCACCAAAACGCTTACCGCCGCCGCGCAATCGAACAAGCCGGATGTGCGGCGCCTCATCGGTGCGGAAGGCGGGCTTGGCAAGATGCTTGGCCTCTCGGATGACTGGGCGCGCCGGGCCATCGAGGCCGTGGGCAACTATGCCGAACTCTACGAGCGCAATGTCGGAACGGGCTCGCGCCTGGGAATCCCGCGCGGGTTGAACCAGCTCTGGAGCGAAGGTGGCATCCTCTTCGCGCCGCCCGTGCGCTGAAGCCGGCCGCGACGGAAAGCCGGCTCACGTGCGAGGCCTTCCGGCAGGTTCCGGCCTCGGGAGAGGAGATTATCGTGCAGGTTGGGGGCGATAAGCCTCGTATTCTCGGGCGGATCAAGCCCTGATGGTTCAGATCAGGCGCGGGGCCGGTCCTGCATGATCTCCCGCACCAGCATGCCTACATCGCGCATCTGGTCGGCGAGTGGCGTCGAACTGCGCCAGACCATCCCGATGACGCGCGAGGGACGGGGCTGGGCCAGCCGTTGCAAGGCCACGCGGGCCGAGCGTGTCTCGATCGGCAGTGCCATCTCGGGGACCAGGGTCACGCCGATTCCGGCGCTGACCATCTGCACGAGAGTGGAGAGGGACGAACCCTCGATCAGGTCACGGGGCGGGGTCTGGGCCGGGGCGCAGAAGGCGATGGCCTGATCGCGGAAGCAATGGCCCTCTTCCAGCAGCAACAATCGCATAGCCCGGAGGCCTTCCGCACTCGGCACAGGATGATGTGCCTCCTCCGCCGGGCGCACCAGTACGAATTCCTCCTCGAAGAGTGGCATGCCAGTCAGGCCCGATTCGGGGAGCGGAAGCGCAAGGATGGCCGCATCAAGTCGTCCCTCCTGCAGGTCCTCGATCAGTTTCTGCGTTATCGCCTCGCGCGGGCGCAATTCAATTCCGGCATAGCGATCCTGCAAGGCAGTGATGAGAGCGGGAAGCAGATAGGGCGCGACCGTGGGAATGATGCCGATCCGCAATCGCCCCAGAACATGCTGGCTTCGGGCGCGGACGAATTCCTCAAGCTCGTCCACCGCCCGCAGGATGTCACGGGCCCGTGTGGCCAATTCCTCGCCCAGATGCGTCAACCGCGCCTGCCGGCTGCCCCGCTCGATGAGCTGTGAGCCGAGATGCTCTTCAAGGTCACGGATCTGCGTGGAGAGGGCGGGCTGGGAGATTGCGCAATCCTCGGCCGCGCGTCCGAAATGGCCGTGACGGGCCAGCGCATCGAAATAGCGCAAATGGCGCATGGAAAGGGCTCTCATTAGATTTTCCTATCGAAGCATTCTGAAAATGCAATTGGAATTTATGGAGCTCTGCTGCTAGGGAATCGAAAGAGGTATGCGGCAGGGCCGGGACCCGGCGCGTGCGACACAGCACATTTCAGGGGAGTTTCAGATGGATTGGATGGATTCGACCAGCGTGGGCAAATGCCCTGTGGCGCATGGCGCATTGACCAATGCCGGCAGCGGCGCGATGGCCTGGTGGCCGAAATCACTGAACCTTGACATCCTGCATCAGCATGACGGCAAGACCAACCCGCTGAAGGGCTTCAACTATCGCGAAGAAGTCAAGAAGCTCGACTATGCCGGTCTCAAACGCGACCTGCACGCCCTGATGACCGACAGCCAGGATTGGTGGCCGGCCGATTGGGGCCATTATGGCGGTCTGATGATCCGCATGGCATGGCACGCTGCAGGTTCCTACCGCGTGCAGGACGGGCGCGGCGGCGCGGGTACCGGCGATCTGCGCTTCGCTCCCCTGAATTCCTGGCCCGACAACGCCAACCTCGACAAGGCGCGCCGTCTGCTCTGGCCCATCAAGAAGAAGTACGGCAACCGCATCAGCTGGGCCGATCTCATGATCATGGCCGGCACGGTGGCTTATGAGAGCATGGGCCTGAAGACCTTCGGCGTGGCTCTGGGCCGCGAGGATGTGTGGCACCCGGCGAAGGATGTCTATTGGGGCTCGGAGAAGGAATGGCTCGCGCCATCCGACAATCGCTATCTCGACGTGAAAAAGCCGGAGACCATGGAAAACCCGCTCGCCGCGGTGCAGATGGGCCTGATCTACGTCAATCCGGAAGGCGTGAACGGCAAATCCAACCCGCTGCTCACCGCGCTCCATATCCGCGAAACCTTCGCCCGCATGGCGATGGACGACGAGGAAACCGTCGCGCTCACCGCCGGCGGCCACACCGTGGGCAAGGCGCATGGCAATGGTTCGGCCGCCAATCTCGGCCCGAGCCCGGAAGGCGCGGAGAGTGCCGAGCAGGGACTGGGCTGGATGAACCACACGACCCGCGCCGTGGGCCGCGACACGGTGACCTCCGGCATCGAAGGCGCCTGGACCACGAACCCGACCAAATGGGACATGGGCTATTTCAAGCTGCTCTTCGGCTATGACTGGGAACTCAAGACCTCGCCTGCCGGCGCGCATCAGTGGATGCCCATCAACATCAAGCCGGAAGACATGCCGCCGGATGTCGAAGATTCCTCCATCCGTACCATGCCCATCATGACCGATGCCGACATGGCCATGAAGATGGACCCGACCTATCGCGCCATCTGCGAGAAGTTCATGGCGGACCCCGCGAAGTTCGACGATGCCTTCGCGCGCGCCTGGTTCAAGCTCACCCATCGCGACATGGGCCCGAATACGCGCTATCTCGGCCCGGACGCGCCGGCCGAGATCCTGATCTGGCAGGACCCGGTTCCGGCTGGCCCCAAGGGTTATGACGTCGCGTCCGTGAAGGCGAAGATCGCGGCTTCCGGCCTCTCCATCGCCGACATGGTGGCGACGGCGTGGGATTCGGCCCGCACCTTCCGCAAGTCGGATTATCGCGGCGGTGCCAATGGCGCGCGCATCCGCCTCGCACCGCAGAAGGATTGGGAGGGCAACGAGCCGGCGCGTCTCGCGCGCGTGCTCGGCGTGCTTGAGCCGATCGCGGCATCCTCGGGCGCCTCGATCGCGGATACCATCGTGCTCGCGGGCAATGTCGGCATCGAGAAGGCTGCGAAGGCCGCCGGTTTCGACATCGCCGTGCCCTTCGTGCCGGGCCGCGGCGATGCCACGGCTGAAATGACCGATGCCGATTCCTTCAAGTGGCTGGAACCGCTGGCCGATGGCTTCCGCAACTGGCAGAAGAAGGATTACTCGGTTTCGCCGGAAGAACTGCTCCTCGACCGCGCGCAGCTGATGGACCTGACGGCGGCCGAGATGACCGTTCTCATTGGCGGAATGCGGGCGCTGGGCATCAATCACGGCGGCACGAAGCATGGCGTCTTCACCACCCGCGAGGGTTCCCTGACGCCGGATTTTTTCGTCAATCTGACGGATATGGCGAATTCCTGGGTTCCAACCGGCAAGAACAGCTACAACATCGTGGATCGGAAATCGGGCGCCGTGAAGTGGTCCGCGAGCCGCGTGGACCTCGTCTTTGGCTCGAACTCCGTGCTCCGCGCCTATGCCGAGATCTACGCGCAGGACGACAATGCAAAGAAATTCGTCGAGGACTTCGTTGCCGCCTGGACCAAGGTGATGAACGCGGATCGCTACGACCTGCTGGCCTAGGCCTTCAGCGCATAGACGGCTGATGTGGATTCCCTCCCATCGGCAAATGTGGTTCAAGCTCCTTTTCGGGAGCTTAGCGATGGGCCGCTAAGATCTGACGGATTTCGAGTGGGAGGCGATCAAGCCTCATCTGCCGAACAATCCGCGTGGCGTGCCGAGGGTTGATGACCGGCAGGTGCTGAACGGCATCTTCTGGTGTCTGCGCTCTGGCGCGCCATGGGCGGACATGCCGGCCCGCCATGAGCCGCCGAAGACGGTCTACAACTGTGCTTTGCACAATCGCTTCGGGATCAACCGATGGCGGAAGGCCGGTGTCCGGGATCGGCTTATGGACGCGATCACAAAGGCTTACGACAGCGATGTCCGGGCTGCTCCCGAGGCGGCCTCACCACCAAGGCTTGCCCTCGGGCTTGACCTGAGGGTCCCGCCCTCGTCGATGCGCAAGGCAGGCCAGGCAAGCGATATCGCGGGCGCCAAAGGACCTGATCGTGCATCTGGCACCCGGCTCCATGCTGCTCGCCGACAAGGGCTACGACGCCAACGCACTGCGCGCGGCTGTCGCAGAGCGGTAGGCGTGGGCGAACATTCCGCCCAATTGCAATCGGAAAGACCCGATCTGCTTCTCGAAAAACCTCTACAAGGCGCGCAGCCGCATCCAGCGCTTCTTCAACAGGGCTTGTCCTCGGACTTGATCCGGGGATCAAGCACTTCCGTCGGATCGCCACGCGCTTCGAGAAAACCGCCGGGAACTTCCTCGCCGCCATCAAGCCCGCGTCCGTCCGCATCTGGCTAATTCGTAACGAGGCTACGGCCTAGAGCGGACTCCGATCTGATTGAATCAGACCGTCCGTTCTCATTTCTTATGATTTCACGCATTTTCTTCGACCAACCGGTATCCACCTGGTCAGAAAATGCTCTAGCGGCCATGATAGACGGGTTTCCGCTTCCCGGAGAAGCGCGCAGCCCCTCGACCAGATCCTCGCGGCGGGCGTGGACGGCAAAGACCTCCAGTTCATGGGACAAACCGTCATCCAGGCTGAGATCGGGTATCTTGCGGAGCATGCACTTCACGTCCCGCAGGGCGAGCGGACTGTAGCCAGCCATGGCGCTGGCCAGGCGCCCGGCTTCGGGCAGCAGCTGATCTGTCGGGAGCACCGCGCTTACAAGCCCTGCTTCTGCCCACCATGAGGCCGGCTTCATCGCTCCGGTGAGAAACAGCTCGGCTGCCTTGTTGATCGGAATCTTGCGCGGCAGGCGGGCCGCCGCTCCGCCACCGGGCAACACCCCATAGCGCAGATGTCCATCGCCGATTTTCGCGCCCTCCGCCGCCAGAACCACATCACAGCACAGGACAAGTTCCAGCCCGCCTGCGACCGTTGTGCCGTTGACGGCCGCGATCACCGGGATGTCCAGCGCCTCCAGCCGTGCGAACAGCCCGCTGATCTCCCGGACGAATACCTCCAGCCGGTCCGGCTCGCCAGCTTCCAGCATGGCGAGGAACTCCTTGAGATCGCCGCCGGCACAGAAGGCCTTGCCGGCCCCGGTCAGCACCACGGCCCGGCAGGCCGGGTTGGCCGCGATGGCGTCGAGCGCGCTGGCGAGGGCACGGATCAGCCCGACCGAAAGCGCGTTGAGCTGCTCCGGCCGGTTGAGTGTGACCCAGGCGATCTCATCGCGAATGTCGCACAGAACGGGGCTCTCTGTCATGGCGTTCCCTTCTCGGTCAGCATCTTCTCGGCTTCATGGCGCTGGATCTTGCCCGTGGTGCTGCGCGGCAGATCCTCATAGGCCACGAAATGCACTTCGCGCGGGCGTTTGTAGCCGGCGAGCGATGCACGGCAGAGTTGATCGACATCCGCCGCATCGAGATCATCGGATTGGCGGGCGATCAGCGCGACCGGGATCTCGCCCCAGTGCGCATCCCTCTTGCGCACGATGACCGCGTCGCGGATGCGTGGATCGGCCAGCAGGACACGCTCGATTTCGGCAGGATAGATGTTCTCACCGCCGGATTTGATCATGTATTTCGCGCGATCGACAAAATCGAACGAGCCATCCGGGTTCCTGATGAACATGTCACCCATGCGGAAGCGGCCCCCGGCAAAATCCTTGCGGTTGGTTTCCTGCGCGTCCCAATAACCACTGAACAGGGTCGGACCTCGCACCGCCATCTCGCCGGGTTCGCCATCGGGCACCGCGTTGCCCTCGCTGTCGACCAGCCGGATATCGACCAGCGAATTCGCCCATTTCGAAATTGGGCCAAGCAGGTCCTCCGTTGACATGCGTCGCGCCGAAGCGGGTGGAAGCCCGGTTTCAGTGGAGCCGAAACTGTTGAGGTAGGGCGTGCCGGACAGGGTCGCGAGATCAATCGCGAGGGCGCGCGGCACCAGATCGAGCATGGCGCCAATGATGCGGATGCTCCTTACCCGGATCCCTTCGCTGCGCAGAATCTCCACCACGGGTTCTATCGAGCCCGGCATCAGCAGGTGCCAGCCCAGTGGATAATCACGCATGACTTCCACGATTTCGCGCGGCTGGAAGCCATCCACCACATGCACGATGCCGCCGGACATCAGCGTGGCCAGCATCTGGTCGGTTGAGCCCATGTGGAACATCGGCGCCCAGGCGATGAAGCCATCATCCCGCGTGATGCCAAGATCCATCTGGCCCACGGCCATCCGGGCGATTTCGGCGCGATGGCTGATCAGAGCACCCTTGGGCAGGCCCGTCGTGCCGCTGGTGTAGAGAATGATCAGCCCGGCCTCGCCACTGATCGCCGGAAGGCTGGCCAGCGGAGTGGCGTTCGCAATGGCATGATCGTGGACGTCCTCGATTGTCCAGCAGGGCAGGTCAAGCCCGGTTGCAGCAAAAGCCGCCTGGAATCGGGCCGAGGCGATGACCAGTGTCGGGGAAACAAGGCGGATGCAATGATCGAGTTCAGTTGAGGATTGTCGCCAGTTCTGGCAGGCGACGATCAGACCCAGGCATCCCGCCGCCAGCTGGATCTCGATGTACTCGCTGCGATTCTCCGAAAGCAGCGCAATCCGGTCGCCTTGTTGCAGGCCGAAATCGCGGAAGACGGTCGCCAGCCGGAGCACGCGCTCACGCAGCGCGCCATAGGTGCTTTCCCGGCCTTTCTCCCGCAGGGCCACGGCCTCCGGATTCATCCGGGCCCGGTGCAAGAACAAATCGCTGACGGTTGTGCCACCCGCCATCGCGGTTTCCGGGAGAGTCATGGTGCCGCTTGTCATTCTGCTCTGAACCCTCTCGAACGTCCCGGAGCCCGGTTGGGCGCCGCATTCGCGGCATGATGGCGTCTGGCAGCACCCGTGATCAAGCACTCACAACGGCCGC
>NZ_JBJTDY010000131.1:0-9047 GCF_046092605.1 Rhabdaerophilum sp.
TGGCGAGTCTTGCGCAGAGTCGAGCAGAATCACAAGATCTGGGAGAGATGCCGAATGACTCAGCCACATCTTGTGCGTGAACAAACCGTGACTCAGGGAGAGTCGCCGATTCGATTGTGATTCGTTCCGGTCCCGTTCGAAATCTTTCCGAAGACTCTCGGGCGGGAGCGATTTCTGTTCGCAAACGGCACAGCATGGCAGCGCTCCGCTGGCGCAAGCCTTGCGAAACGGCATGTCGCGCGCCACATCTCGTTCACCTTGAACGGCCCGTCAGCGGGCAGCCGGATTCCGCCCGGCCCATTCCGGAGACGGTTGTGACGCGTCCGCCTTCCCCCGCGCATTCCGGCCCCGTCGGCAGCGGGCGCGGCGTCACGGCTGTTCTCGGCCCGACCAATACCGGCAAGACGCATCTCGCGATCGAGCGGATGCTGGGTCACGATACAGGGCTCATCGGCCTGCCGCTGCGCCTGCTGGCGCGCGAGGTCTACCATCGGCTCGTGGCGCGGGCCGGAATTCATGCGGTCGCGCTCGTCACCGGCGAGGAGAAGATCAAGCCGCCGAATCCACGCTACTGGGTCTCGACCGTCGAGGCCATGCCGCGGGACCTCGTGGTGAGCTTCGTTGCGATCGACGAGGTGCAGCTCATTGCCGATGCGGATCGCGGTCATGTCTTCACGGATGCGGTTCTGAACCGACGCGGGCGCAGCGAGACCATGCTGCTCGGAGCCGGCACGGCGCGGGCGCTGATCGAGCGGCTTCTGCCCGGCGTGCAGATCGCGACGCGACCGCGGCTCTCCAAACTCAGCTTCGCGGGCGAAAAGAAAATCACGCGATTGCCCGCTCGCTCGGCCGTCATCGCGTTCTCGGCCGAGGAGGTTTACGCGATTGCCGAGCTGGTGCGTCGCCAGCGGGGCGGGGCTGCCGTGGTCATGGGCTCGCTCGCGCCGCGCACGAGAAACGCGCAGGTCGCGATGTTCCAGGCCGGCGAAGTCGATCATATTGTCGCGACCGATGCGATCGGGATGGGTCTCAACCTCGAGATCGGGCATGTCGCCTTCGCCTCCGACCGCAAATTCGACGGGAAAAGACATCGCCGCCTGACCCCGGCCGAGATGGCGCAGGTGGCGGGCCGCGCGGGCCGCGCGCAGGAGGATGGCACCTTCGGCACGACGGGCCGCTGCGCGCCTTTCGAGGAGGAACTCGTCGAGGCGATCGAGGAGCACGTCTTCGATCCCCTCCCCTTCGCCTGGTGGCGAAACGGGGTTCTCGACTTCGCCTCGATTGAAAAACTTGAAGCGAGCCTTTCGCGCAACTCTCCGCAAATCGACCTCATTCGCGCGGGCAAGGCCGAGGATGAGGTGACGCTGGATATCGCCAGCGGAAGGCCGGGTGTGCGCTCGCTGGCTTCCACGCGGGATGGCGTGCGCCGTCTGTGGGACCTCTGCCAATTGCCGGATTATCGCAAGGTTTCCCCGAATATTCATGCAGATCTCGTGGTTTCGCTTTATGAGCCGATCATGCGGAAGGGGGCCATCGACAGCGATTGGTTCGCCCGCGAGATCCGCTCCTGCGACCGGCTGGATGGCGATATCGATACGCTCGCCTGGCGGCTCGCCTACATGCGCACCTGGAGCTATTGTGCGAACCGGCCGGACTGGCTCGCTGATCCAGCGCATTGGCAGAACGTGACGCGCGCGCTAGAGGACAGGCTTTCCGATGCGCTTCACGAAAAGCTGATGCAACGTTTCGTGGATCGGCGCACCTCGGTTCTGATGCGACGCTTGAAAGAGAATGCGATCATGGATGCAGACGTGAGCCCGACCGGAGAGGTCATCGTCGCGGGCCAGAATATCGGCCGCCTCGCCGGTTTCCGCTTCACGCCCGATCCGAATGCCGAGGGGCAGGAGGCGAAGGCCCTGCGCGCCGCCGCCTCCAAGGCGCTGGCCGGCGAGATCGAGGCGCGCGCGACGCGGCTCTCCACGGCGAATGACGACCAGATGACCTTGTCCCTCGATGGCATCATCCGCTTTATCGGTGAGCCGATCGCGGTGCTGCAGGCGGGTGCGAAGGCGCTGGAGCCGCGCTTCCTGCTGCTGGCCGACGAGGAACTTGCGGGCCTCCATCGCGAGATGGCCGAAACGCGCCTCGGCCTCTGGCTGAAGGCGCATGTCGCGAAGCATCTCGGCCCGCTCTTCGCGCTGGAAAGCGGTGAGGGCACCACGGGCCTCGCGCGCGGGATTGCCTTCCGGCTCGCCGAGAATCTCGGCGTGCTTGACCGCAATGCGGTTTCGAATGACGTCCGCGCGCTGGACCAGAACGCGCGCGGCGAACTCCGCAAGCTCGGCGTGCGCTTTGGTGCGCATCACCTCTTCCTTCCGGTCTTGATGAAGCCCGGTCCGCGCAGCCTCGCGGCGCAGCTTCACGTGCTTTTCACCGGCGGCGATGATTCCGGCCTGAAGGAAGTGAGCCATCTCGCCTATTCCGGCCGCACCTCGATTCCGGTCGATCCGGCGATTCCGGCCGAGCTTTATCGCATCGCGGGTTATCGTGTGGCTGGGCCGCGCGCCATCCGCATCGACATTCTCGAGCGCCTCGCGGATCTCATCCGTCCGGCGATCGCCTATCGCCCCGGCGTGACCGAGGGCGAACCGCCGGCGGGTGCCGCCGATGGCGATGCCTTCGTCGTGACCGGCGCGATGACCTCGCTCGTCGGTGCGGCGGGTGCTGATTTCGCCGAAGTTCTGAAGGCGCTCGGCTATCGTTCCGAAACGCGTCAGGGGCCGGCGATCACCGTTCCGATCAAGCGCGGCGTGGTTGCGCCGATGGAACCCTTCAAGCCCGCCGAACCCAGGGGCGAGGCCGTGGCGGAAGCGGTGGAGGCCGATGCACCCGGGAATGCCGTGGCGGAGCCGGAAGCGGCTCCCACCGAGGCCGAGGCGCCCGCCGAAGCGCCGGTGGAAGTCGCGGCCGAGCCTGCATCCGGGGCCGTTGAGGCGCCTGCCGCGGAAGCGGCGGCTCCTGCCGAGCCGGTCACGGTCGAAGTCTGGCGCATGGGCCGCAGCGAGCGTCCGCAGCATCGCGGTGATCGCAGGCCCAACCGCGCCAATCGTCCGGATCGGCAGGCGGAGGGCGCGCCCGGAGAGCGCAGCGGCGAGCAGCGTCCAGGCGAGCAGCGTCCGGGTGAGCAGCGTCCAGGTGAACAGCGTCGTGGCCCGCCGCCGTGGAAGCGCGGTCCGAAACCCGGCGAGCAGCCGCGTCCGGCTGAGAGCGCGCCGGCCGGACGGGGCGAGGCGCCGCGCCGCCACGATGACCAGCGCCGCGACCGGCGCGAGACATTCGAGAAATTCGGCAAGCGCGAGAATCGCCCGCAGGGCGACCGGAGCGAGCGCGGCGGCAAGCCCTTCCACAAGGGTGGCCGCCCGGATCGCGAGAACCGCGAGCGCGGGCCGGAACATCGGGTCTTCGCCACCAGCGGCCCGCAGCCTGGCCGCAAGGGCGAGAAGGCGGCAGATCCGGATTCGCCCTTCGCGAAGCTCGCCGCCCTCAAGGCCCAGCTCGAAGGCAAGAATTGAGACCGCATGGCGCGAAAGCGTGACAGTGCCGAACCTCCGGGCTCATTGCTTCCCGCGCGCCAGCGCATCGACCTTTTCATCTGGCATGCACGCCTTCTGCGCACCCGTTCGGCGGCGGCTGAACTGGTGCGGGAAGGTCATGCCCGCGTGAATTCGCTGCGCGTGACGCAACCCGGCTATGCGTTGAAGCCTGGCGATGTTCTAACCCTCGCACTGCCCGGTCGCACTTGGATCGTGCGGGTCGAAGCCTTTTCCGAGCGTCGCGGGCCGGCGGAGGTGGGCCGGACACTCTACACCCGGCTTGATGGTGCTGAGGCAGAAGCGCAGGCTGACGAAACCTGCATCGCCCTTGGGCGGGCGGCCTTTGATCGGCAAGCACTTGCCCCGAAGGCCAATCGGCATTAGCGAAGCAGAAAGCGCCTCGAATGTTTCACCCGGGCCTTGAACCCGCGGTTCCTGACGGAGAACGATGATGACCTATGTCGTCACCGAAAACTGCATCAAGTGCAAATACATGGATTGCGTGGAAGTCTGCCCGGTGGATTGCTTCTACGAGGGCGAGAACATGCTCGTCATCCATCCCGATGAGTGCATCGATTGCGGCGTTTGCGAACCGGAATGCCCGGCGGAGGCCATCAAGCCAGATACCGAGCCGGGCCTCGAGAGCTGGCTGAAGCTCAATTCCGAATATGCGAGCCAATGGCCGAACATCACCATCAAGCGCGAGGCGCCGGGTGACGCGAAGGAATGGGACGGCAAGCCCGGCAAATTCGAGGCGCATTTCTCGCCGAATCCCGGCGAGGGCGATTGAAGCTGTTAACCATTCGCCTTAACGGGGGAGCGGCAACGAGCACTTCCTTTGATTTTCCCCGCTTTTCGTGCTAGTTGTTCCCAACAGTCGAATTCGGTGGCATTTTCTTTGCGCCCTCTTCTTTCACATTGAACGGGTTTATCCGGCTCCAGCGTTCTTCGAGCGCTTGGGCCAGCTTTCTGTTTTGTGGAGAGGCGCAGCATCGATTGGGTCTGTTGAGCCCTCGGCTCCAGGACTACTGGTCCAGGGCCGGTCTTTGGTTTCGCGTGCATCAGGCACGCCACTCTCGCACGCATCGCGAAAGCGGCGCGCGGCGACAAGAGGATCAAATGAGCACCAAGAAGACGACGCAGCGGGATGTGTTCAAGCCGGGTGAATTCATCGTCTATCCGGCCCATGGCGTGGGCCAGGTGACGGCCATCGAGGAGCAGGAGATCGCGGGCTTCAAGCTCGAACTGTTCGTGGTGAACTTCACGAAAGAGAAGATGACCCTTCGCGTTCCGGTGGCGAAAGTCGCGAGCGTGGGCATGCGCAAGCTTTCCGAAAGCTCGGCCATTTCCAAGGCGCTGGACGTTCTCACCGGTCGCGCGCGCATCAAGCGCACGATGTGGAGCCGCCGCGCCCAGGAATACGAAGCAAAGATCAATTCGGGTGATCTCATCGCGGTAGCCGAAGTCGTGCGCGACCTCTATCGCTCGGAAGCTCAGCCGGAGCAGTCCTATTCGGAGCGCCAGCTTTTCGAAACGGCCCTCGCACGCCTCGTGGACGAGATCGCCGCCGTCGATGGCTCCACCGAGACGGAAGCCATGAAGCGTGTCGAGACGAGCCTCGCCAAGAGCCCGCGCCGCTCGCGCGGGGCGGATGCCGGCGATGCCGACAACGACGATGCGAGCGACGAAGCGGCCTGATTTCCGCAGGCACTCTCTTCAGGCCCTCAAGGCCCGCCCTCTCCGGCGGGCCTTTTTCATGCTCATTTCCAGAAGGGTTCGCCAATTATACAAATCGCGTTTGAAAAGAATCATTTAACCGCTGTGATCCGACCATCTTCGCGCCGCGTAGCCTTTCCAAACAAGTGACACGGGGAGGTCACGCATGGCGCAGCTCGTTGGAGTTCGTCGGTCCTTTGTCCGGGCGGCAATGGATGCCCCCTTTCTCACTCGCGAGGATGAGCATGCCCTCGCCGTTCGCTGGCGGGATCATCAGGACAAGGATGCTCTCCACCAGCTTACAACCGCGCATATGCGCCTCGTGATCTCCATCGCGGCGCGTTTCCGCAATTATGGCCTGCCCGTTTCCGATCTCATCCAGGAAGGCCATGTGGGCCTGCTGGAAGCCGCCGCCCGCTTCGAGCCCGATCGCGAAGTGCGCTTTTCCACCTATGCGACCTGGTGGATCCGCGCCTCCATCCAGGATTTTGTGTTGCGCAACTGGTCCATCGTGCGCGGTGGCACCAGTTCCGCCCAGAAGGCCCTGTTCTTCAATCTCCGCCGGCTGCGCCTGCGCATCCTCCAGAAGGCCGATGGCGACCCGAATGTCGATGTGCATGCCGAAATCGCGGCGGCTGTCGGCGTGCAGAAGGCGGATGTCATGGCAATGGAAGCGAGGCTCTCCGCGCCGGACATGTCGCTTCATGCTCCTGTTTCGGAAGAGGGCTCCGCCGATTCCGTCCGCCTCGATTTCTTCGCCGACGACAAGCCGCTGCCGGATGAGCTCGTGGGTGACCAGATCGATACCGAACGCCGCCATGACTGGCTTCGCTCAGCTCTCACCGTGCTCTCCGAGCGGGAGCTGCGCATCCTGCGCGAGCGCCGCCTTTCGGAAGACGGGGAGACGCTGGAAGCTCTCGGTTCCAAGCTCGGCATCTCGAAGGAACGCGTGCGCCAGATCGAGAATCGCGCACTGGAAAAGCTCAAGAAGGCGCTGATCGAACGCAATCCGCGCTATGCGGAGGCGGTAGCGATCTCCGGGTGATCAGCCGCCGGTGATGATCTTGTAGTGCTGCCCGGGAACGAGCATGTCATCCGGCGTGAGCCCGTTCAACACATAGAAGCGTTCCAGACCTTGCGCCACATTCGCCATGTGGCTCACGACCAGATCTTCGGGCCGATCTCCCGCGCGCGCCATGACGAGGCCGATTCGTTGGCCCCGGAGGCGCTTCGCCTCGTCCTCGCTCAGTTCCCGGAAGCTCCTGGCCACGGCGAGAAAACGCTGATCGGCTTCCGCGCTGAAGTTCTGCGCGGCGAAGATGAAGCGGAAGACAATCTCACCCATGCGGATCAGCACAACCCGGAAGGTCCAGTCCGGCCCGCGCGCGAGGCCCAGGGCGCCCGGCAGGTTGCCGATTGTCGTCTCGTTGAGATCGGTAATCGCGATGCCTTCGATCGGGTTCAGCGCGAGCAGCGCCGTCAGCGAGCGCTCAGGCTCCCCGCGCGAGGAATCAAGCCGCAAGGCTTCGTTGCCACCGGGCGAGACACCCAGAACGGCATGCGGCGAGTTTTCCAGCGTGAAACCCTCGGGCGCATCGAAGGTGAAGCGCAGGCGCGGATGCAGGAAACTGTTGCCGCGGATGAGGCCCTGGTTGACATCCTCGCCATAGGCAATGCCGTTGATCGCCTGCAGCCATTGCATGCGATTGGCCTCGCCGACACCGGGCGCCCCGAACTGGCGCGCAACGGCGATGGCCTTTTCCAGGCGCTCCGGTGTGGTCGGATGGGTTGCGAGAATGTCGTTCTTCTCGGTCGCGTTCGGATCATCGACGCTGTTGCGCATCCGGCTCGTGCGATCGAGCGCCACGAGAAAGCGCACCGCGCCATGCGCCTCATAGCCGGCCTTGGCGATGGCGCGCACGCCCAGTTCATCGGCGTCCATTTCCTGCTGGCGCGAGAAGTTCGCGAGCGCGACACGGCTCTGGTCGCGCATCAGCCGGCTTGCGCCGGGATTGGCGAGCACTTCCTGATGCACGCGGCTCACCAGCACCGACCGGCTTTCGAGTTCCGCGCGCTCCATTGCGTGCCGACCGGTGACATGCGCAATCTCGTGCGCGATCACCGAAGCGGCCTCCGCCGTGTCATTCGCAAGCGCGAGCAACCCACGCGTGACATAGACATAGCCGTTTGGCAGCGCGAAGGCATTCACGCTCGGTGAGTTCAGAATGGTGACGCGGTAGGTCTCGTTGGGCCGATCCGAGACAAGGCGCAGCCGGTTGGCGATCTCGCTCAGCAGCGCCTGGAGGCGCGGGGCGCGATATTCGCCGCCGAAGCTGTGGATGAGACGCTGGTGCTCGCGCTCGAGGGCCGTGCCGGGTTCGAGCATCGGCATTGTGCCCGGCAATTCCACCCGTTGCGGCTCATCCATCGAAATGGGGATCGTGTCGCTGACGCAGCCCGCGAGCGCCCCCGCGAGCAGGGCAGGCGCAAGGATGCGCCAGAGCGGCGGGAGGGTGGCGGGAAAAGGCAAGGTTGTCAGGAGCATGGATCGGCAAGGCGCCCGGAATAACCGGCTCCTTCTATCCTGATGCGGCGATTGTGTCATCGCTGTGATGCTGCGCCGGCCTTTTCGAGCTCGGTGAGGTGGTCTGCACTTTCGAGCCGGGAGCGGCTCAGGCCTTCGCGTGCGACAATGAAGCGCACGACAAGCCGCAGGTTGACGAGCGATTCGGGCGGAAGCCCACGCCGGGTGAGCGCGGAGATGGTCGCCGCACTGGCCGAAAGGGCCGGGCCACCGCGTGCGGCATTCCGGATGTTGAGGAAGAAGATTTCCCGCCAACGCCGCACTTCGGATACCGTCCAGATCACCGCCATCCGCCGGCCGGCCTGGCGGGAGGGATCGGCCTCGATGCCGGCCAGTCTCCGGGATTGCAAGCGCGGCGCCCAGTGCCCGCGCCTCTGGTCGATTGCCACAGCCTCATGGGTCACAAGTTCGTCCCAGCACCCGCCGATGATCTCCGGCCAGGCCGGCACGAGCCCGGCCTCGACCATTCCGGCCTGCAGCCAGAAAGGCGGCAACGCCGCAGCCGATGGCGAATCGGGCTCCTGCACGAAGATGAAGGCGGGTATGGCGCCCCAGCGATCCGGCGGCGCGACCGCCTTCCAGCTTACTCTCTGCCCCTGGAGTGATTCGACGAGCCCCTTGGCGAGCTTCGCGCGCAGGTTGGGCTCCAGATGATCCGGCCAGACGATATTGGCGAGCCGAAGCGTCGGCCCCTCCTTGAGCATGATCGTGCCATCCGGCTCGATTCGCTGCACGTCGGCGGGAAGGGCACCCTCGGGCGCGCAGGCCCGGCTCGCGGGAATCTGCGCATGCGCAAGGCCGGATGAGGCGAGAAGCGCCGCCCCCGCGAACAGGAGAGGGATGCACAAGCGCCGAAAAGCTGCTAGATGCGCCTTGCCGGAGGGGTCCCGTAGCTCAGCAGGATAGAGCGGCAGTTTCCTAAACTGTAGGTCACAGGTTCGAATCCTGTCGGGATCACCAGCCATCGCGACGGCTCCTTCGAACCTGCAATCGATCTTGCCCGTCTTCGCCAAGGCTCGACGGGTGGTTCGAATCCTGTCGGGATCACCAGCCATCGCGACGGCTCCTTCGAACCTGCAATCGATCTTGCCCGTCTTCGCCAAGGCTCGACGGGTGGTTCGAATCCTGTCGGGATCACCAGCCATCGCGACGGC
>NZ_JBJTDY010000132.1:0-5883 GCF_046092605.1 Rhabdaerophilum sp.
TCGCGCACGGGGAGCCCTTCGCGCTCGGCGGTCTGAACCATCTTCAGGCCATGCTCGTCGGTGCCCGTGAGGAAGAACACATCCTTGCCATCCAGCCGCATGAAACGCGCGATCGCATCCGAGGCGATGAGCTCATAGGCATGGCCGAGATGCGGCTTGCCATTCGGATAGGAGATCGCGGTGGTCAGAAAGAAGCGTTCTTGGGCCATGGGATCACGTGAAAACCTTGCAAACTCAACGGGACTCTGGCTTTCCGCCCGTGTCTTCTGATTTCTATCAGCGCTCCGCGCCGGAAACCAGCACCGAGAGTTCATCCAGCGCGCGCATCGCGAAAGCGCGGCGATCGAGGTTCAGCGCCTCCACCTTGCGCGCCTCGTCTTGGAGCTTCGACCAGAGCTCGGCCACATCGGCCATCGCGGCATTGGGGTGCGGCCGGGAGAGACGTGCGCGGGCCTCGCAGGCGAGGAAGCGTTCGATTTCGTCCATGAGATCCGAGAGTGCCTCAAGACCATCCGCGCCGCCGCGCAAGGGTTCGGTGACAGCCTCGATCTCTTTCGCGGAAGGCCTCGGCAGGCTCGCGAGCACGCGCTCGACCGCGAGCGTCATCCGCGCCGCCCCGCCCGACCCTTTCCGCAGGGCGCGCCGGATGGAGCCTTCCGAGCCGATCTCCAGCGCCGAGGAATCCGGCACGGGACGCCCGAAAGCATTGAGAAGAGTCGCGAGGTCCTCCGCCGAAAGCGGTTCGAAATCGATGCGCTGGCAGCGCGAACGGATGGTCGGCAGCAAACGTCCCGGCTGATGCGCCACGAGAAAGAACACCGTCTTCGCCGGCGGCTCTTCCAGGGTCTTGAGCAGGGCGTTGGCGCTCGAAATGTTCAGGTCATCCGCAGCATCGATGATGACCACGCGCCAGCCGCCGAACGCCGCGGTTTTCGTGAGCAATTGCAGCGCGTCGCGCGTTTCCTCGACATTGATCTCGGCGCGGAAGCGCTTGACCTTGGAATCGTAGCGGCGCTTCAGCACGGCGAGATCGGGATGCGATTCCCGCGCGATCAGCTGCGTCGCCCTGGCGGATGCGCCCACCCCGAGGCTCTCCGGCGGGGGCGCTTCAAACAGCGCATCGGCCGCGCTCTCGCGCGTGCCCTCCTCGAACAGGAAGCGTGCGGCGCGATAGGCGAAGGTCGCCTTGCCCGTGCCCTCGGCCCCCGCGAGCAGGAAGGCGTGGTGCAGCTTGCCGCTCGTGTAGCCCTGCAGGAATTGCCGTTCCGCCGCCGCCTGCCCGAGAAGGCTCAGCATCTCGCGCGGATGCGGGATATCCGCAATGCGGTCGATTTCCGGCCATTCGCCGGGCTCGGGTGGCAGGAATTCCACGCGCTCCATCACTCGCCAACCCCCGGCACAGCGAAGATGCGCTGGCGCACCGCGAGGCGGATGGATTCCGCCACATAAGCCTCGTCCTGCGAGGCATCGATGACGATGAAGCGATGTGGTTCGCTGGCGGCAATCGCATGGAAGCGCCGCCGCACCTCGCGATGAAAGGCGAGATTCGACCTCTCGAAAGTGTCCTCCACGCCGGTGAAGCGCGAGCGCGCACGCTCAAGACCCAGTTCGGCATTGACGTCGAGCAGGAAGGTCAGATCAGGCACGAGGCCATCCGTCCCCAGCGCGATCACCTGCTCCAGCATCGCATCCGGCACCTTCCCGCCCTGATAGGCACGGCTGGAATCCGCGAAGCGATCGCAGAGCACGACATGACCGGCCGCCAGCGCGGGGCGGATGACACGCAGCACATGGTCGCGCCGCGCAGCTGCAAAAAGCAGGGCCTGTGTCAGCCCATCCTCCGAAGCCGCCTCATGCGTGAGGATCAGCCCGCGAATGGCCTCGGCCAGCGGCGTGCCGCCGGGCTCGCGCGTGAGCGTGACACTCAGGCCATAGCTTTCGAGCACGGCCGCGAGACGGCGGATCTGGGTCGATTTTCCCGCCCCCTCGCCGCCCTCGAAGGTGATGAAGATGCCACGCATGCCTCACCCCGCCGAAGCCTGCGGCCTGGTGGGCGCAGCCGGCTCCACCGGAGCACGCGACCCGAAGCCGACCTTCTCGCCAAGCCAGCGGAACGCCTTGAGGAAGCCCTGCCGCGAGAGTTCGAGCGCGGCATCCTGCGCGCGGGCGAGAACCGAACCCTTCGGCACCGCCTCGGCCGCCACGAGCGGCACGGTGCGGATCACCCGGTTCTCGACGAGAATCTCGAGCTTTGCGATCGCCTGCCCCTCGGCGATCGGCGCCAGAACGGGACCGCGATAGGCAATACGCAGGCTGGCCTGGTTCTGGCTGGCGCGCAGAACCGGAAGGCGCAGATCCTCCGCCACCTTCAGCGGCACGAAGCCGGAGGCGCCGCCATAGACCGTTGCCTCGCCTACCCGCGTTCCCGCAGGGAAAAGCGAGCGCAATTCAAAGCGGCGGAAGCCCCATTCCAGCAGCTTTCGCGCTTCCAGCGCGCGCTCCTGCACCGTTTCCAACCCCGCCACGGCCACGATCAGCCGCCGCCCCTCCTGCATTGCGGAGCCCACAAGCTGATGCGTGCCCGTAGGCGTCGTGCCGGTGAGAAGCCCGTCCGCGCCGACCTCCATGGTCAGGAGCGGATTGCGGCTCTGCTGCCGGTTCCGGCCGAAGGGCATGTCGCGCTGCGCGAAGAGGCCATAGTTTTCTGGATGATTTTTAATGAGATAGGCAGAGAGATTGACCATATCCCGCAGGGTCGTGCGCTGGTTGTCGCCGGGGCCAAGGCCCGTCGCGTTCGCAAAGCGCGTATTGCCAAGACCGAGATCGCGGGCATGGGCGTTCATGGCCTCGGTAAAGCGCGCCTCGGTGCCGGAAATGTTCTCCGCGAGCACGATCGCGGCATCATTGGCCGAGCCGACGACAAGGCCAGTCAGCAATTCCCCGACCTTCACCACCTTGTTCGGCGTGATCAGCATGTTCGGACCACCCGCGACCGCGCCGCCGCGCCGCCAGGCATCGGTGGAGGCGATCATGTCCTGTTCCAGCCTCAAGCGGCCTTCCTTCAGTTCGCGGAAAGCCAGAGCGGCCGTCATGATCTTCACGAGACCCGCGGGATGGATGCTCTGGTCGGCGTTGCGCTCGAACAGGATGGTCCGCGTCTCGAAATCGAGCAGAAGCGCCTGTTTCGCGGCCGTCTCGAACGAGGCATTGCGATCCGTTCCCTGAGCATGGGCGATGCCCATGCCGGCGAGGCACAGGAGCATGAGCCGCAGGAGCCATCGGAAGCTCGCGCGCAGAAATCCGGTCCGGTCGCCGAAACGAGACATGTCAGACCTTGTGACGCCAAGCCACACGGGAATCAACGCTCAACTTGGAGCGCAGATGGCCAAACCGCGGGATTGCTTGGGATTGAGTTTACTGACCGGTTGGGACCGCCTGGAGCGGGGTCCTGATCCAGTGCTGCTCGCCGCTGGCTGCGCTGCCAAACCGCGTGAGCAGACCGGACATATCCGACAAGGCAAGCTCGATGGGCGAAGCCTTCGGCAGGCGACCATTGCCACCCGGCAAAAGACCAGCCGGTGCCAGCGGTCGCGCCGCGCCACCGATCGTTTCGAGATCAAACGGACGCGACGGGGGAACCGGCAGATCCGGCGCCGGCGTGAAACGGGCTGCCATGATGACATTCGGCGGAGGAGAAGGCGGCGTGGAAAAAGCCTGCGGCAGTGAAGTCGGCGCGGATTCCGGGGCGGTGAAGCCCAGCGCCCGCTCGGCCGCGGGGGGCTGCCGGATGCCTGGAGCCGCGCTCGCGACCGGTGCAGCCGAGGCGACCATGACCGGATCGCCACGCAGCTGATTCGGCATACTTGCCGGGCCATTGGTGCGCAACGAAGCCACCAGACGCTGGTCATCCGATCCGGCAAGCGAAGCCGGGCCCATGTAATGCACTCGCACGCGCGTTGTGCCGATATGCTTGAAGCCAAGCAGGCTCGCGGTGCGCTCGGAAAGATCAATCACGCGATTGCCGTGATACGGCCCGCGATCATTCACACGCACGATGATCGAATGGTTGTTCAGTGTGTTGGTCACCCTGGCGTAGGACGGCAGCGGCATCGTGGGATGCGCGGCGGAAACCATGTTGCGATCATAGATCTCGCCATTGGCAGTCTTCCGGCCATGGAAGGCGATGCCATACCAGGAAGCGTGGCCCGTCTGGGAAAAGCCATCGGGCTTCTCGCGGGGCACATAGCGCTTGCCTGCCACGGTATAGGGGCGACCGATCTGGAAACGCCCGCCGCCTTTCGGCGCGGTCTCGTCCAGACCCACCACGCGCGGGCTGGCCTTTCCATATTTTGGATCGGAGAAGGCCCCGATCTCGCGCGAATGATGATGACCCGAGCTCCGGGGCGATTGAGAACAATTGGCGACGACGAGGGCAAGGGCAGTCACGGCACCGAGCTTGCCGATCAGCGCAGGGTGACGACCCGGACGGGTGAAGGAGGATCGCTCGCGCTGGTCCGTCATCGGCTCTGGCCCCCGACTTGCCCCGGGCCACGCCGAGGCGGACCCACTCCCGAAAGACAAAAAAGCGGTGGTTCGGCTTAACCAACCACTACCATTCTCGGCAGGTAAGCGGGTTCCAGGCGATGGTCAAGCGGGCAGCGCCCGCTGGGTTGCCAAAACGTTAACGGCGCGCAAGCCGGGCGCGACCGGAATATCCGTCGTCGCGCCGCCAGATCACGGCACCGGGGCCATCCTTTTCCAGCGTGAAACAGAATTTTCTGCCATTATACCATTGTTCCCATTGCTGGCAGAGCTGATTGCCCGCGATCCACCAGCGGCCCTGGTCGGTCGGCGCGAGCCAGCGGCCGAGGCCCACTGCCTCGCCAGAGCCATCGACACGGCCATCGACATAATAGGTGAGCGGCAATTCCCCGCCGAAGGGGGCGGACAGGAAGAACCGGTTCTGGGTGACCAGCCGACGCATTTCCTCGCCTGTCACGAGTTGCTTCCCTTCTGCGGAGGAATTCGCCTGCGCCATGGGTGCCGCGAGGAGGGCCGAAAGAAGGATCGTCGGAAGGATGCGCATGGATCAGTCCTGTTCTTGCCGCAACGAACCACCTACGTCAGTGTTCGCCGGTCGGATCAGTGACTGAGCGTTCCAGCGTCATGCGCGAATGGCATGTTGCGCGAAAGGCTTGCCAGTCCAGGCCGAATGGTTCAACGAAGGGCTCGCGGGATGGGTGGCCGAGTGGTTTAAGGCAGCGGTCTTGAAAACCGCCGTGGGCGCAAGTCCACCGTGAGTTCGAATCTCACCCCATCCGCCAGAAATTTGGCTTTGATTTCAAGATAGATACGAGATATCAGATACCTAGAGCCGCTCAACTGAGGTACAGGAGCGGTATACATGGTGCTAAGAATGACCCGGCCTACCCGGCGCAGAGACAGCAGAAACCAACAGTTTCAAGAGCGGGTTCCCGCGAGGCTAAAGCCAGTGATGGTCGGGAGGGAACTCCTCCTTACCCTCCCCGGGGATGCGAAAACACCTGAAGCGACGTTTGTCGCCAAAGTGACCCGGTTGGGGATCATCAAGTTCTCGCTGCGCACAGCCAACGATAATCTGGCGAAGCTGCGCACTGCGGCCGCGCGGGTGCAAATTGACAAGCACATAGCCAGTGTTGCGGCGGGGCCTAGGGCGCTAGACCAGATCGAAGCCGTGGCGCTTTCGAAAGAGGTCTACCAACTCTTCATCGACGGCTTCCATAGGAACCCCGGCTCTCCGGAAATGTGGGCGGCTGTTAAAGGGTTCAATCGCGCTGTCGACGAGGGTCGGATTGCTGTCGCCCCGAAGCTGACCCCTGAGACATTGGCGGGACATCTTGATGC
>NZ_JBJTDY010000133.1:0-10708 GCF_046092605.1 Rhabdaerophilum sp.
CTTCTATTCCTACCGCCGCATGACGCATCGCGGCGAAGCGGATTACGGGCGCCTGCTCGCGGCGATCCGGCTCTAGAGCATCCGCCCGCCAAGTGGATACCGGTTGGCGGAAAAAGCGGATGCGAAAACAAGAAGATAGAGCGCCAGATCTGATTCAATCAGATCGATTTGCGCTCTAGAGCGGAATCCGATCTGATTGAATGAGATCGTCCGTTCTCATTTCTTGTTGTTTCACGCATTTTCTTCGACCAGCCGGTATCCACTTGGCGGGCGGATGCTCTAATCCACCACATCCGGCGTCTGCCAGCCCAGATGCTGGCCGGAATCGACCGCGATCATCTGGCCCGTCACGGCCTGTGCTTGCGCGAGAAAGAGCACGGCTTCCGCGATTTCCGCGGGGCTCACGGCGCGCCCCAGCAAGGTGCCCGCCGCCTCGGCCGCAAAACCCTCCATGCCGTCATGAATGTTCGGCAGGGTCGGCCCCGGCCCCACGCCATTCACGCGAATGCCGCGCGGGGCCAATGCCTGCGCCAGCGTGCGCGTGGCAGTGAAAAGCGCCGATTTCGCAAGCGTGTAGGAGAAGAATTGCGGGTTGGGCCGGAAGACGCGCTGATCGATCAGGTTCACGATCGCGCCTGGCCGGCCCTCCGGCAGGGCCTTCGCGAAGGCCTGCGCCAGCAGCACGGGAGCCTGCAGATTCACCGCGAGGTTCGCCGCGAAGCTCTCCGGCGAGAGGCTTGCGAGGCTGTCCTTCTCGAAGAGCGAGGCATTGTTCACGAGCAAGGTCACCGGCCCGAAGGGCAGGGCTGCCGCTTCCATCAGCGAGGGCAGGCTGACGAGATCGGCGAGATCCCCGACGAGGCTCGCGGCCTCCGCGCCCTTGCCGCGCAGTTCCGCCGCCTTTGCTTCGGTGCCGATGGCCTCGCGGCCATGCACCACGATGGCATGGCCCGCCTCCGCAAGGCGATCCGCAATGGCCGCGCCGATGCGCCTTGAACCGCCCGTAATGAGCGCGACCTTCCTCATCCCGCCTTGCCTCAACTCTTTGGCTCCCGGTTGCGACGCTCGAAATCCTTGGCCACGCGAAGCCAGCGATAGAAGGCGAAATTCATCGCCGTGATGAAGCCATAGGTGCCGCGCACCGCATGCCGGCGACCGATATAGGCCTTGAGGAACGCGATCGGGAATTCGAGGAAAACGCGCGCGGTGGAGGTCGATTTCCCGCGCGCCGCGAGATCCGCGACCTGCTGGTCGGAATAGGCGTTGAGCTTCGCGATCTGGTCGCCGATCGAGCGCACCGAGAAATGATGCACCGTGCCCTTGAGCCGCGCCACGCGGGTGCCGGGCTCAAGATCGACTCGATCATGCACGGGCGAGATCGAATAGGTGCCGCGATCCCGCCGGTAGAGCCGCACGGGAGCCAGCGCATAGGCGAGCGGGTGTGGCGCTGCCTCGCCGGGAAAGATCTCGGCAATGCGGATTTCATAGGCCTGCGCCGCCGGTTCGCCAGATGCGAAAAGCCCTGCGATTTCCGCCGCGAGATCGGCCGGAACAACCTCATCTGCATCAAGGTTCAGCACCCAGTCATGCCGGCATTGGCTTTCGGCAAAACGCTTTTGCGGGCCATAGCCTGGCCATTCCCGCTCGATCACGCGGGCGCCGAGCGCACGCGCCGCATCCTGTGTGCCATCGATCGAGCCCGAATCGACCACGAGAATGTCGTCGGAGAGGTGCCGCACCGCCTCGATCACGCGTGGCAGGCGATCCGCCTCGTTCTTCGCGATGATGAAAATCGAGAGGGGCGGGGCGGTCACGGTTCCGTCCGGTTTCGAGCGCGTTTTCCTCGCTTCGCACGCGTTTGCCGGGCTGGCAAGCGGCGAAGGGCAGGCGGCTCAATGGGTAACGCGCGGTTAGGCTTAACGGCTCGCCACCACGATTAATCAGTTGTTGGCCTTCTCTTGAGGCTTTTGTTCAGCATGGTGAACAGCCGTGTTAATCCTGAAAAATCATGAAAGGAGCGCCAGCTCCTGTATTCATTTCAAACGAGGAGGAATGCGATGCACAAACATCTGCGTTCGACTTTGATCTGCATCGCGCTGACGGTCGGCGTGCTGCATCCTGCGAAGTCTATTGCGGCTGATTTTCCCAATAGCCGCAATTCTTCTACCGTTTATTCGGATCCGCGCCTGGCTGCGAATTGGCAGGGCATCTATCTCGGCGTCAATACGCATTACGGCTGGGGCAAGGCGAATGGCGCGAACCTTGGTGGCTTCGGCCTGGGCGGACATCTGGGCTATAATTTTCAGTCGGGTCCCGGCGTGTTCGGTGCGGAAGGTGATTTCGGCTATACCGGCATCGATTATCGCGGCTTTTCTGATACTTTCCGGCAAAAATGGCTGAGTTCGGGCCGCCTTCGCGCGGGCTATGCCTTCGACCGCTTCCTGCCTTTCGTCACTGGTGGTCTCGCCTATACGACCGGCACCATGAAGACCGCGACCGGCAAGGATGATCAGGGCCATTTCGGCTATGTCATCGGCGCTGGCATCGAGGCGATGCTGACCGATCGCGTCTCGGCCCGCGTGGAGTTCCTGCATTACGGTTTCGGGAGCCAGACCTACTCGGTTCCGGCCGCGCGCCGCACCAGCGTGCAGAACAACCTGCTGCGTTTCGGCATGAGCTACAGGTTCTGATCGCGGCCAGCGGGATTTCTGCTCCAGTGGATGCGCCCGGCCTGTTCGCGCAGGCCGGGGTTTTCATTTCCGGGCTCAGACGTGCGGCTTGGTCTTGGAGAAGCCCGGCATCGTCTTGTTCATCGCCGCGAGGAAGGCCGCGAGCTTCGGATATTGTCCACCCGCGAGCGTGGAGAAGCGGAAATCCATCCAGTCGAGCATGCAGGCGACCGTGATCGTGCCGATATCCGGCATCGCCGAGGCGACCGGCGGATCGGCTTCGAGGGCGGCGAGGCCGCGTTCCACCTTGCCGCGCTGGTGGTCGATCCAGCGCGCTTCGTGTTTCTCCGCCACACGGAAGCGGCCTTCATAGAGCATGAGGATCGCGGCATCCATGATGCCATCCGCCAGCGCCTGCAGCTTCAGGGCGGCGACGCGCTTCGGCCAATCCGCGGGAATCACTTTTCCGCCGCCGGCATCGTGGTCGAGCCATTCGATGATGACGCGCGAATCATAGAGTGCCGAGCCATCCGGCAGGATCAGGCAGGGGATCTTCCCCAGCGGGTTGTCGCGCCGCAGCGGATCATCCGCCGCCATGGTATCGGCGGTGACGATCTTGAACTTATCGGAATGGCCGGTGACGAGCGCGGCGACCTTCACCTTGCGGCCAAAGGGCGAAGTGGTCGAAGAGCGCAGGGTGAGCATGGGAGCATGTCCTTTGAGACTGGTCCCGCAGATTTCGCGCGCGAGCGGCCTGCTGGCAAGCATCATTTAATTCTTTGCGAGCCAATCCAGCCGGTAGCGGGCGGTGCGCCCCGTGGCGAGGCGCCCGGCCAGTTCCGGAAGCAGGGTCGCGAGATCGGCCTCGAGCGTGTAGGGCGGGTTCGCGACGAGCATCCCGCAGGCCGCGAGCGGCCCTTCGGCATCAAATCGATCGGTGTGCAGTTCCGCAACGAGCACATCGGGAAATCCGCTCTCGGCCGCCGCTTTCTCAAAGCCATCGACTGCGGCGCGATCCTTGATCGGATACCACACGGCAAGGCTGCCGCCGGTCCATTTCCGCGCCATCATTTTCACGCCCCTGGCGAGCCGCTCGAATTCGTCGCGGCTCTCGAAGGGCGGGTCGACCAGCACCAGCCCGCGCCGTTCATTGGGCGGCACCTGCGCGTTCCAGATGGTGTAGGCGTCAAGCGCCGTGATCGCGAGGCGATCGTCGCGCCTCGGCAAGGCCTTGCGCAAGGCGGCCTCGGCCGCCGGGTGGGATTCGTTGAAGGCCGCGCGATCCTCCTCCCGCAGGCCGTGGCGGATGAAGAGGGGCGAGCCGGGGTAATGCCGGCCATCCGGGCAGATCGCGGCGAGCGCCTCGCGCCAGGCGGCCAGCACGGCCTCGGATGCCGGGCTGAAGGGCTCTGCCATGCGCCCAACCCCGCCGCGCCACTCGCTCGTGCGCTGGGCTTCCTTGCCGGAAAGATCGTAGATTCCGCTCCCCGCATGGGTGTCGATCACCCGGAACGGGGCGGGCTTCAACCGCAGATGCGTCAGGATGCGCGTGAGGATCACATGCTTCAGCACATCCGCGAAATTCCCGGCATGGAAATCGTGGCGATAATTCATGGCAATTCGCTCGAATTTTTTTGGTTTCCATCACGGATCGGCAGGCTGTTTAATGCCATAATATTCCAATCTGAAATCACCAGGGCAGCCGAAAACCGGTTTCGTCATGAAGAGCAAATGGATCAGCATCCCTATCCTGGGCGCTCTCGCGCTCGGCTACGGGTACGGGCTCCCGGAATTTGCCATGGAACGCAGTCACGGCCGGGAAAAAAAAGTCGCGCGGGCCCAGGAGGAGCCGCAGGGATTCGTTGCTCAGCTGATGGAATACCTCCGCCAGTTCACCGAGAAGAAGGAACCGCCGCCGCGCATCGCCACGCAGCCTCGCGCGCCTGCGCCTGCGCCTGTCCAGCCTGTCGCGCCGCCACCTCCGCCGGCTGATCCCGTGAACAAGCTTGCCGAGCCGCCGCGCGCGCCTGGTCAGGGCTTCACCGTGATGGCGGTACGCTGAGTTCGCGCGTCCGGCAGGTGTCGCGATCCACCTCCGGGCACGGGCGGAATGCGCGCAAATCCCTCGTAAGGCAGATTCGGACCTCCTCGAGCATGCCGCGCTCACAGGTCACGGCCATCATTTCAGGACGCAGACCGGGATTGGCCTCGGCAAAGGCGCGCTCGATCTCCAGCGGCGCGAAACGGCTCGTCTCGCGCGGGGCTTCGAGTGCCGCAGGAATGCGCACCTTCCGGCGAGCCGCTCCGGTTGCCAGGAAGAAGCCCTCCGGCGGCAGGCCCGAACAGGTCCCATGCTTGCGCCATTGGTGGCGGGCAAGGCCGCTATCGGGCAGCACATCCTCCGCGATATCCATCGCCCGGCGCGAGGGATTGCGCCCTTCGGGCGTGCAGAAGGCGGGATAGCCCCGCTCATATTGCGGCCAGAGGCCATGCACGACGAATCCGGGATTGCGGCCGGGATCACATTGCTTCGCGCCGCGCCTTTCGCCGGTGATGGTGCACCAGGTCGCGGACCAGGACAGCGCGAGCACATAGAAATCGAAATCGCCCATCGCTGCCCCCCGCGTTTCGCGTGGCTGGGAAGCAGCCGGAAGGCCAGCCACCAGAAGGGCGAGCGCCACGAAGACGGCGCGCAGCATCGCCTCAGCGGCCGGGGAGGCGGCTGCAATCGCCGCCATTCGTCAGGTTGCGATCATAGCCGGCGAGGCAGAACGTCACCTGATTGCCGTAGCCCGCAAAACCATTGGCCTCGATGATGGCGTAGTGCAGCTTTAGGCGCTGCATGTCGCCCATCACGGCCATGGCCTCGCAGGTCCGGCGGGGAATGAGATCAATGCCATGCTGGCGCAGGCCTGTCTGCTGGATGCGCTCGAAGCCGATGATCTCGGCATTGCTGTTCCAGAAGCGGCGCTCGGTGGAGGCGAAACGCGACTGGATACTGGCCAGCACGCCGGGGGATTCGCAGGTATCCACCACGCCGGAGAAGGGCGCGAAACGGCTTTCGGCCGGGATTTCCTCGCGCGCCTTCGTCGGAAGGGACAGGGTGAGGGCGATCAGGCTGGCGGCAGTCAACGGGGCGCGGCGCATGGCGGACTCCGGGAGCGGCAAAAATCGCTCCAGATTTGGACGCCCGATCCGCCCGGGTCAAGCCGGAAGAAGGTTCAGTTCCCCCCCGTCGGCATGTTCTGCTGCCGAATCTGCGATGCGCGGTGCGGGTTTCGCGCAGGCGCGGGTTGCTGGGGCGGCGCCGAAGGCAGCAAAGCGCCGGCGGGGGCCGGGAGGGGCTGCCGCGTCACGCCACGACCGCGGTTCACCGGCAGTTCCGGCATCGAGGAGGTGAGATCGAAATCGCGCGGGTCGAATTCCTCCTCCTGCTCCATCACCTCGGTATGGGCGCCGCCATTCTGCTGCAGCAACTGGAGCTGGCGATCGAGCGAGCCGGCGGGTGCCAGTGCCGCCGGGGGACGCTGCGTGAGAGCCACCTTTGGCGGCGAGGCGGCCGAATAGGCGCTGTTCGGGAAGCCCTGGGGCGCAGGCGGCTGGGGCTTGAAGGCCGTGGCAGGCGGTATCTGCGTGCCCATCGACGGCGGGAAGGAGGGGCGCATCGGTGAATCGAACCTCGGCCGGCAATAGCGGCGCTGTCCGCGCGCATCGTGCCGCGCAAGATCGAGATGGAAATGGTCGTAGTGGAAGGCGTCGGAGCCGGGGCCGAGCACGGTGCGGAACTTCCCGCAGGCGGAATGCAGCACATCGCGCAGGAAGCCCTGCTCGTGAGGCGCGCCGCGCCAGCCGCCTTTCACGGTTGTCACCGAGCCATCCGCGAAAACAAAGGACATGATGTCGATGGCATTGCCGAAGGCGTGTTCGGAAAGCCGCGCGCCCGGCTGGTGGTTCCGGCGACGGCAGGCATAGGAGCCGCCCGTGCGGATTTCCTTCACCCCCTGCCCCATCCAGGCCAGGGCCGCGGGCTGGACGGCTGTCGCGAGCCAGTCATCGAGCCAGGCGACCATGGGGCAGGTGAGCGTGGCTTCCGGCTTCAGGACCGTGAGGCGCAGATCCGCCCCGGTCGCGGTTTGCAGCGGCGCGCCGGCCTCAGCGAAGCTTTGCAGGATGTTCTGGTCGATCTGGAAGGCCTGCACCTTCAGCGGAATGTCGAGCCCGCAGGCGCCGGAGCCGTCGATGGGCCTCGTGATGCGCACGAACTCGCTTTCCTGCACGATGCCCGCCTTCATGCAAGCGATTTCCGCCTCGCCGCGCCAGGCCTCGCGCTGCTCGAAGCGCAAGAAGCCGCAGCCCGACAGGAAGGCGGCGCTCGCGAGAACCGCCAGACCCAACCGCGCGGGGAGCGGGATCGCGGAGGCCCGAGGCAGGAATGGATGGTGGGAACGCAACATTCCCGAAAATTGACTCGACCTTGGTAAGGTTCCTTTAAGAGAAAGGGTTACGGGGTGGTTAAGATTCTTCTCCATTCACACGTTCGGGAGGGTCCGGTGCAGGGCAAGGCGCGTTTCATTTTTCCGTTCTTTCAGGCGGGCATCATGGCTTTCCTGATGACGGGTTTCGTCACCTGGCTCAACCTGGGCCTGCCTTCCGATTTCGTCCTGCGCTGGATGCTGGCTTTCGTGAAGGCCTGGCCGCTGGCCTATCTCGCCGCGCTCGTTGCCGCGCCCTTTGCCCAGCGCGCCACGCGCTTCGTCGTCGCCAGGCTGGAAGGAACCAAGACATGATGCGCGCCCTTGATCTGGCCGAGGCTGTCGAAGCCGGGGATCTCAACCCGGCAACCGTGCTCGAACTCGCGCTGGAAGCCATTTCCGAGCGCGAGAAGGATATCCTCGCCTTCACCGCTCTCGACATGGACCGCGCCCGGCTAGCGGCGCGCGCCATCCCCGGAAATGACGGGTTGTTCGGCCTGCCGGTCGGCTTCAAGGACATCATCGATACCGCCGATTATCCCACCGAGCATGGCTCGCCGCTCTACAAGGGGCACAAGCCGAAGGCGGATGCGCCCATCGTGCTGATGACCGAGGCGGCGCAGGGCCTGCGCCTCGGCAAGACAGCCACAACGGAATTCGCTTTTCTCAATCCCGCGCCGACCTTCAATCCGCATGATGCGGCCCACACGCCCGGCGGCTCCTCGGCCGGCTCGGCGGCCGGGGTGGCGGCGGGCTTCATGCCGCTCGCTTTCGGCACGCAGACCGGTGGATCGGTGATCCGCCCGGCGAGCTTCTGCGGCGTGGCGGCCTTGAAGCCCTCCTTCCGGCTCATCCCCATCCAGGGCGTGAAGCCCTTCGCGCCTTTGCTCGATACCCTGGGCCTGTTCGGCGCGCGGGTGGCGGATGTCGCCTTCGGGCTTGCGGCGATCACCGGACGCGCCCTGCGGGTCGATGGCGGCGATTTCGGGCAGCCCACCTTCGGCATCACGCGCCAGCCCTTCGCAGGCGAAGCGTCACCGGAAGCGCATGCGGCGCTCGACCATGCCATCGCGGCGCTGTCGAAGGCCGGTATCGCTTGCCGCGAGGTGGCGCTTGCGCCGGTTTTCGCCGAGGCCCATGCGCATCACCGCGCGATCAACAACCACGAGGGCGCGGTGTCGCTCACCTGGGAATATGAGCGGCATCGCGAAAAGCTCTCCCCCATTCTCCGTGACGCCATCGAGCACGGGCGCTCCGTGAGCCTTGCGGAATATGATGCCGCGCGCTCGGTCTCGAACCGGGCGCGAAAGGCGACGCATCCGCTGTTCGAGAAGGTCGATGTCCTGCTCACCTTCTCCGCGCCGGGCATCGCGCCATTGCGGGACAGCACCGGCGATGCCACCTTCAATAAGCTCATCACGTTGCTGGGGCTGCCGGCCGTGAATGTGCCGGGCTGGAAGGATGCGGCGACCGGGCTTCCCGTGGGCTTGCAGGTGGTCGGCGCCTTCGGCGATGACCAGCGGACGCTGGCGGCGGCGCATCTTTTGGAACAGGCGCTTTCCCATCACTCCTGAGGATTTCCGGCGAAGCTGTTGAAAAGCGGAACAGAACTCCAGGCCGGGCATTTGCTTTTTCGCAGTGCAGCGACGATGGGCCATTGCCAGCGGTTACCATTGGTTTAAGATTTGAGGATCGATAGGTGATGAGGTGACAACATGAGCACCACCTATGGCCTGGATGTTCTGGCGTTTCTGGCGTCGTTCGTTCTTCTGATCGCCATCCTGTTTGGTGCCTTCTGAGACACGAATGACAGTTTCGCCGGTTTCGACCGGCACAGGAACCGGGCCTCGCCGCAAGGCTGTGGGACCCTTTTCATGCTGTGGCATCTGCTCAGCTTTGCGGGCAGGGTTTGGAAAGCGGCCGCCACGTCGTGACGTTCTGGTCCATCTGGCAGCGGAACAGGCTGTTCCGCATGCAGACCTCGCTGCCGACCGGAAGGTTCTCGCCGTGCATGCGACAGGTGCATTCCGTCCTGTTGAGCTGCGCGCGCGTGATCACCCGGTCGCTGGCGGGGCGCGCCTGTGCTTCCTGCGCGTGGAGACTGACTGGCCCAAGCAGCGGCCATGCCGTGGCGAGGAGGCCCGCAAGGGCCGAGGTCCGGCACTTCGATATCATGACGGCACCCTTCGGGACGCGCGAGAAATCGCTCGGAACTTGCACGATTGCACGTCTAAACCGGCGTTTTGTCAAGGGCGGACCCGGTTGCGACCCCGCCATGCAGAACATTGGAGCAATGCAACTTTAAGTTGTTCTGCGTAGTGATTTCCGTCCGTTCCTTGCCCGGAAAACACAAACCATGTCGAACGCGATGAAAGCTGGTGCGATGCTTTGGCTGGCGGTCCTCGGGCAGCCGGTCACCGCTGCTGCCGGCTCGCCCCATGGCCCCTGTACCAATCTGCCGCGCTTCGGCTGGGTGTCCTTCGACGAGATCGAGGCGAGCCTGAAGCAGTCGGGGTATCGGCTGCTCCACCTGCGCATCACCAGCGAGGCCTGCTATGCCGCCTTGGTGACCAATGCGGCCGGGCAGAGGCTGGAACTGCTCATCCACCCGGGCACCAGCAAGGTCATCGCGCCGGAAGAATTGCCGACCAGCGCCATCCGGCGCTGATCAGCGCCGGCGTGGCTTGCCGCCACCCTTCGCGCGCGGCGTGCCCGAGAGTGGCACCTCGCGATCCGTGCCCGGTCCCATCGCATCGAGAGACGGTTTACTGGCCCGGGACGGCGGGAGGTTCGCCGCCGCGCCATATTGCGAGGCACCGGCCTTGCCGGCCTTTGCCGTCACGCTTCCCTGCCGCGCGCCCGGCTCCTCGAACACCGCGAGCTCCGTGGCCTTCAGGCGCTTGATCTCGTCGCGCATGCGCGCCGCCCTTTCGAAATCGAGATCGGCCGCGGCCTCGCGCATCCGCTTCTCGAGATCCGCCAGCACCGCCTCGAAATTGTGGCCGATGGAGATCGCCTTGTCGGCCTGCCCCTTGTCGATCGTGACGCGATCGCGCTCGTAGGGTGAGTTGATGATCTCCTCGATATTGCGCTTCACACTCTGCGGGGTGATGCCGTTGGCCTCGTTATAGGCCTTCTGCTTCTCGCGGCGGCGATTGGTTTCGGCCATCGCGCGCTCCATCGAGCCGGTCATGTTGTCGGCATAGAGGATCACGCGGCCATCCACGTTGCGGGCCGCGCGGCCGATGGTCTGGATCAGCGAGGTCTCCGAGCGCAGGAAGCCTTCCTTGTCGGCATCGAGAATGGCCACGAGCCCGCATTCGGGAATGTCGAGGCCCTCGCGCAAGAGGTTGATGCCTACCAGCACATCGAAGGCGCCGAGGCGCAGGTCTCGGATGATCTCGATGCGTTCGAGCGTATCGACATCCGAATGCATGTAGCGCACGCGCACGCCCGCCTCGTGCAGGTATTCCGTGAGGTCCTCGGCCATGCGCTTGGTGAGAACCGTGACAAGGGTGCGATAGCCGGCCGCGCTCACATTTCGCACCTCGCCCAGCAGGTCATCCA
>NZ_JBJTDY010000134.1:0-14140 GCF_046092605.1 Rhabdaerophilum sp.
GCTCTGCCGTGGAAGGTTCGTCCGGCGGCATGAAGGATGGTCGCGCCCCCAATCCGCCACGGGTGAACGAGACCTGCCCCTCCTTCATGCGGGCCGCCATCGAAGACGGCTCGACGGCCTGTGAAGGGGACGGAGGCGTCACGGCGGGCTGTGTTGAAGCAACGACTGGCGCGAAGAGGTCCGGATGCGGCGGCGCCGGCGCCGGGCGCGGGGGCGCGGGGGGCGTACGGGCCGCCGGCGCTGCACGATCCTCGAAGACATCATCCTCGGGCGCGGCCGGTTCCAGTCCAGGCACGAGGCCACCGGCGCGACCCACGGCCTGCACGGCCCTGGCGCCCTGCTCCTTCAGGATTCGTTGCACACCCTTGATCGTGTAGCCCTCGCGGTAAAGCAGATGCCGGATACCCTTGAGCAACTCGACGTCATCGGGCCGGTAATAACGGCGACCGCCACCGCGTTTTAGGGGCTTGATCTGCGGAAAGCGCGTTTCCCAGAAACGCAGGACATGCTGCGCGATGTCGAGATCCTCGCCCACCTCGCTGATTGTCCGGTAGGCGTCCGGTGCCTTGTCCATCAGCCCCCTCCCCAGGGTGCCGAAATCCGTGGAATCCTGTTGGCCTGCCCCGTTCGCCCGAAAGGGAGCGTGGCATTCCGGTGAATATCTTTATCGGGAAAAAAGACGCCTGGAATTTGTTGGAGATCAATCTTCGGCGGCGGTATCGTCGCCATTGATCCTTGCCTTCATCACATTGGACGGCTTGAAGACCAGCACGCGGCGCGGGGTGATGGGAACTTCAACGCCGGTTTTCGGGTTGCGGCCAATGCGCTCGCCCTTCTCGCGGACGATGAACGAACCGAAGGACGAAAGCTTCACGGTCTCGCCGGAAACCAGCGTATCGCTGATTTCCTTCAGCACGGTCTCGACGAGTTCCGACGATTCGGCCCGGCTCAGGCCAAGCTTCTGGTAGACAGCCTCACAAAGATCGGCACGGGTGATGGTGCGCCCAGCCATGTTCAACTCCCTCAATTGACCGAGCCAAAGGCGACCATTGTCTTCTTCTTGCGGCCGCACCAGCACCGGCGCAGAATCTTTAAAACTATCCTTCTGATTTTCCGAAGCTATTGACAAGCAGTCGCAGGGTCAAGCTTCAACCCTGCCAACAAGCTTTGCTAGAAGCGGAAAAGCGCCGCCCCCCACGTGAAACCGCCGCCCATCGCCTCGATCAGCACGACCTGGCCGCGCTGGATCCGGCCATCCCTCACCGCGACATCCAGCGCGAGCGGAATGGAGGCGGCGGAGGTATTTCCATGCATGTCGACCGTCAGAACCACCTTGCCGGGCGCGATACCGAGCTTGTCCGCGCTGGCGGTGATGATGCGCTGGTTCGCCTGATGCGGCACGAACCAGTCGATCGTCTCGGCCGAATAGCCCGTGGCCGCGAAGGCATCGACGATGACATCCGTGATCATGCCCACCGCATGCTTGAAGACCTCGCGGCCCTCCATGCGCAGATGGCCGACGGTGCCGGTGGAGGACGGGCCACCATCGACATAGAGCTTCGCGCGATGACGCCCATCGGAGCGCAGATGCGTGGTGAGAATGCCGGTATCCGCGGCATCCCCCTTGCCGTCGATCGCCTCAAGCACCACCGCGCCCGCGCCATCGCCGAAGAGCACGGCCGTGGTACGATCTTCCCAATCGAGGATGCGCGAGAAGGTTTCCGCGCCGATCACCAGCGCGCGCTGGTTCGCGCCGGAGGTGATGAACTTGTCCGCGACCGTCAGCGCATAGACAAAGCCCGAGCACACCGCCGCGATATCGAAGGCCGCGCCATGGGTGATGCCAAGCGCTGCCTGAACCTGTGTGGCGGTGGAGGGAAAGGTGTAATCCGGCGTGGCGGTCGCCAGGACGATGAGGTCGATATCCTGTGCGGTGAGGCCCGCATGGGCGAGCGCTGCCTCCGCCGCCTTCAGCCCCAGCATGCTCGTTGTTTCGCCCTCGGCCGCGATGTGGCGCTGGCCGATGCCGGTGCGCTGGCGGATCCACTCGTCGGATGTGTCCATCCGCTCGGCAAGTTCGGCATTCGTGACGATCCGCGCGGGCAGATAGCTTCCCACGCCGGCAATTCGCGAGCGACGCATCAGGCTGATCCCGTTTCCCTGTCGGCCGGGTCTTCGCCGGCGCGGTTCTCGACCATGGCGGAAGAAGCGCCGGGCAGAACCCATTCGCCGCGTTCGGCCAGGGCCGAGCCGATCTTCGCCATCAAATCATATTTCGCCATGTCATAGGCCACATCCACGGCGCTTGCGAAGCCCAGGGCATCCGTGCCGCCATGGCTCTTCACCACCACGCCGTTGAGCCCGAGGAAGACCGCGCCATTCACTCGGCGCGGGTCCATCTTGCTGCGCAGGGAATTGAACGCGCCGCGCGCCAGAAGATAGCCGATCTTCGCCAGGAATGACGACTGGATGGCGCTTCTGAGGTAATCGCCGATCTGCTTCGCGGTGCCCTCGGCGGTCTTCAACGCGATATTGCCGGCAAATCCTTCCGTGACGACCACATCCGAACGGCCCTTGCCGATATCATCGCCCTCGACGAAGCCGATATAGTGCATGTTCGGGAGGTTGGCCTCGCGCAGGATGCTGCCGGCCTCCTTCACCTGCTCGACGCCCTTGATCTCCTCGACGCCGACATTCAGCAGCCCGACATTGGGACGCTCCAGATCGAACACGATCCGCGCCATGGCCGAGCCCATGATCGCCATGTCCACGAAGTTCTCGGCCGTGGCACCGATGGAGGCGCCGACATCGAGCACGATGCTCTCGCCGCGCGCGGTGGGCCACATGCAGGCAAGCGCCGGGCGGTCGATGCCCGGCATCATGCGCAGGCAGAAACGGGCCATCACCATCAATGCGCCGGTATTGCCGGCGGAACAGCAGACATCCGCCTCGCCCTTGCGCACGGCGTCGATTGCCAACCACATCGAGGATTTGTAGCGCCCGTGGCGCAGCGCCTGGCTCGGCTTCTCGTCCATAGGGACCACAATATCCGCATGGATGACGCGCGCGCGGGCCTTGAGTTTGGGATGCTTGTCGAGCTCGGCGTTGATCTCGCTTTCGCGGCCGAACAGCAGGAATTCGCAATCGGGGTGCCGTTCCAGCGCCAGCGCCGCGCCAGGCACAGTCACCGCGGGACCGAAATCGCCACCCATCGCATCGAGCGAAATGCGCAGATTGCGCCCGCTTCTGCGCGGCTCGTGAGCCTGGGCCTCGTCGCTCATCCGGTGTTCACTCCTCGACCGGCCCGACGCGCCGGCTTTCGAACCGGCAGGCAGGAAGCCCCGCGAGACCGATGGGTTCGATTAGAATGCGCGGGGGCCGCTTGCAAGCGCCAAGCAGCGGCAATCAGCCCTTGCCCTCATCCGATTTCAGCGCCTTGAGCGCCGCGAAAGGCGAAATCATGTCCTCACCAACCTTGATCTCGGCGAAGTCGGCATCCGGCTTGCGTGGATAGAGGTCGAGCCCGAGGATCAGATATTCCACCGCGAGAGCCGCCGGATCGATATGGCCGTTGACGATCGCATCCGGCAATTCCGGGCTGCCATCGGCCAGCGCGTCCTCGTCTTCCTCCACTTCACGCTCGGCGAGGCGCGCCAGCACCTCCGGCGGCGCGAAGGTCGCCTCCACCGGCTCGGAGACGCGATCGGCGAAGGGCTCGAGCGTGACGACGCAGATCGGCTGCGTCTCGGCATCCACGCGGCCGCTGACCTCCACGGAGCCATCATGCCGGGGGTGGAGCGTGAGGTGCGCCTCGAAGCGGTCGAGCGCGTGAAGCCCCGCGAACTGCGCGATCCGCGCCCGTGTTTCGGCATCGGGCTTCAGCACGAGATGCGTCTCGCCCTTCAGCGTCATGACCGAAAGCGGCTCGGTATAGGGCAGGGCGGGGAGCTTGACCGGAATCTTGGCAGGGAGCTTGACCGGAATCTTGGCAGGGATCTTGGCAGGGATCTTGGATTTGCTCATGTCCGGCCTCCCGCCAGAGCATCACCGGCCAGAAGCCCGGCGAGATCCTTCGAATCAAGGGTTGCGATCATGTCGACGATCTCGGCCAGAAGCCCGGCCGGCACATCCTCCGGCATCCGTTCGGAGCCGTAGAGATTGCGCGCGAGCGCCGCGCGGAGTTGCGCCTCATCCCCGGATTCAATCGCTGCAGTATAGGCCCCTGCGCGACCATAAAAGCCCTGCGCCAGCGCCTTCACCTTCTTGCCGACCGAGAGATCGCCGACGCCGGAACGGCGGAACCCATCATCGAGATGCCGGAAGAGCTGGTCCACCACCTCCTGCCCCACAGCCTCTGCCGGCGCAGGCAAGGCCGAAAGACGGCGCAACACAAGGGTCGTCACCAGCGCGAGCCGCTCGAAGCGGCCCTCGAAACTATCCGCGACGCCATGCTCCCGATAGGCCACGGGGTTGCGCGCAGCCGCGACGAGATCGAGGAACAGCCCTGTCACGTCAAGCACCGAGCGGGAGCGGAACAACCAGCCGAACATCGAAAACCTGCGGTAAGGGACAACCAAACGGGAAAAGAGCCGACCTTGCCGCCGCTTGTGGCGTAGGCCGGGTCGTTTTTCAATCTTCATTTCTCCGCAATCGAATGATTGTCTTTCGCCCTGGAAAAGGGCATCGAAGGCCCCAATGTCAGGCTTGCAGGTGCGGGCTCCACCCGCATCTTCCGCCAGCCCGTTCCGACCGAATGGAGTTCTACGCATGACGATGCGCACCCTGCCCGGCCTGGCTGGCGCCACGGCGATTGCGGCCCTGCTTCTTGTGACCACTGGCTGCGCCGATCAGAGCATCGGCCAGCGCGGCTATGTGATCGACGAGAAGGCCCTGGCGCAGATCAAGGTTGGCTCCTCGGCCGAACAGGTGCTGCTGGTGATGGGTACGCCCTCCACCACCTCCACCGTGGGCGGGCAGACTTATTATTACATCTCCCAGAAGGTCTCGCGCCCCATCCTGGCGCTGAATGACCGCATCACCGACCAGCGGGTGATCGCCTTCTACCTCGATGACAAGAACCGCGTCACGCGCGTCGCCGATTACGGCCTGAAGGATGGCGTGGTGTTCGATTTCATCTCGCGCACCACCCCCACCGGCGGGCAGGAAGCGAGCTTCCTCGGCGGCATCTTCCGCCGGCTCGGCGCGAGCGCGGTGTGATTTTTCCCGCCGCGTGAAACTCGTCGTCTCCGAAGCGACGAATGATTACGTTGGAAATCCCTTGCCGCGCATGCATGCGCTGACCTGAGCGACGGCGGCTGGCCTATTTGGTCGCGACCAGTAAATCGCGCTCTTTCCCCTGTCGTTCGGGCGCTGCCGGACGACACCTCCCGCGTCCGAATTGCACTGGCAGCGGGCTTTGCCTGCTCGGCTTTTCACCTGATCGCAAAGCGGATCGTAAGCAAGAGCCGGGACGGCGGAATATTGGAAGTGAAGCCCCGAACACACTGCGATCAGGATCAATTTCTTATTCATCAATAAGCCTCCCCCATATTCGATGCGAGTGAGGCTAACGGAAAAAAAAACGGCGCAAGCAGCGCCGTTTCCAAAACCAGCCATTGTTGAAGTGGCCGATTGCGAATCCATGCCGAGAGGCAGGGCTTCGCAATCGTTCCAGTTAATGCGCGAGGATCGCGAGCAGCAGCAGCGCCACGATGTTCGTGATCTTGATGGCCGGGTTCACGGCCGGGCCGGCGGTGTCCTTGTAGGGGTCGCCGACGGTGTCGCCGGTCACCGACGCCTTGTGGGCATCCGAACCCTTCATGTGGCGCACGCCGTCCTGATCCACGAAACCGTCCTCGAAGGATTTCTTCGCGTTATCCCAGGCGCCGCCACCCGAGGTCATCGAGATGGCGACGAACAGGCCCGTCACGATCACGCCGAGGAGCATCGCACCCACCGCCGCGAAGGCCTGCGCCTTGCCGGCAATGGCATTCACGCCGAAGAAGATGACGACAGGCGCCAGAACCGGCAGCAGCGAGGGGATGATCATCTCGCGGATGGCGGCCTTGGTCAGCATGTCGACCGCGCGGGCATAATCCGGCTTCTCCGTGCCGTCCATGATGCCCGGCTTCTCCTTGAACTGGCGGCGCACTTCCACCACCACGTCGCCGGCCGCGCGGCCCACGGCGGTCATCGCGATGCCGCCGAAGAGGTAGGGGATCAGGCCGCCGAGCAGCAGGCCCACCACCACATAGGGATTGGCGAGGCCGAAATCGATCGTGCCGATGCCCTTGAAGTAGGGGAATGCCGTCGAGCCAGCCTTGTTGGCTTCCGCGATGAAATATTGCAGGTCGTAGTTGTAAGCGGCGAACAGCACCAGCGCGCCGAGGCCCGCCGAGCCGATCGCATAGCCCTTGGTGACGGCCTTCGTGGTGTTGCCCACCGCGTCGAGCGCGTCGGTCGACTTGCGCACTTCCTTCGGCAGGCCCGCCATCTCGGCGATGCCGCCCGCATTGTCCGTCACCGGGCCGAAGGCATCGAGTGCCACGATCATGCCGGCGAGGCCCAGCATCGAGGCCGTGGCGATCGCCGTGCCGAACAGGCCCGCGAGGTTGTAGGTGAGGATCACGCCCGCGACGATCACGAGGGTTGGCAGCGCCGTCGATTCGAGGCTGACCGCGAGGCCCTGGATGACATTGGTGCCATGGCCGGTCACCGAGGCCTGGCTGATCGAATTCACCGGGCGCATGCCGGTGCCGGTGTAATATTCGGTGATCCAGACGATGGCCGCGGTTACCGCGAGGCCCACGAGGCCGCAGAGGAACAGCGCGCCGCCGGTGATGCTCTGGCCGCCAACCGTGCCGATCGAGCCCCAGCCGATGGTGAACTGCGTCGCGACCCAGAGGCCGCCGATGGAAAGCACGCCGGTCGCGATGAGTCCCTTGTAGAGCGCGCCCATGATCGAACCATTGGCGCCGAGCTTCACGAAATAGGTGCCGATGATCGAGGTGAGAATGCAGACGCCACCGATCATCATCGGGTAGATCATCGCGCTCGCAAGGCTCGGCTGGCCGGCAAAGAAGATCGCCGCGAGCACCATCGTCGCGACGATCGTCACCGCATAGGTCTCGAAAAGGTCAGCCGCCATGCCGGCGCAGTCGCCTACATTGTCGCCCACATTGTCGGCGATCACGGCGGGGTTGCGCGGGTCATCCTCGGGAATGCCGGCTTCCACCTTGCCCACGAGGTCGGCGCCCACATCCGCCCCCTTCGTGAAGATGCCGCCGCCAAGACGCGCGAAGATCGAGATGAGCGAAGCGCCGAAGCCGAGCGCGACCAGCGCGTCGATCACGGTGCGGCTCGCAGGCGCGTGGCCCATGAACTGCGTGAGGATCATGTAATAGACCGCGACGCCAAGAAGCGCGAGGCCCGCAACAAGCATGCCGGTCACGGCACCCGCCTTGAAGGCGAGGTCGAGGCCGCCCGCAAGGCTCTGCATCGCGGCCTGCGCCGTGCGCACATTGGCGCGCACCGAGACGTTCATGCCGATATAGCCGGCCGCGCCCGAAAGCACCGCGCCGATCAGGAAACCGATGGCCACGGGCAAGCCCAGCAGGAACCACGTGCCGACGAAGATCACCACGCCCACGAGCGCGATCGTCTTGTACTGGCGGTTGAGATAGGCCTGAGCGCCTTCCGCAACGGCGGCGGCGATTTCCTGCATGCGCTGGCTGCCGGCATCCTTGCTCATCACCTGATTGATGGTGATGACGGCATAAAGGATGGAGAGCGCCCCCAGCGCGATGATCACGAGAAGTGGTGTCATGTCGTGCCCGTTCCGCGTTTCAATCGAAGTTTTCTTGTTCTCCGCAGGCTCCCCGAACGAAGCCCCCTGCCACGGTCCGGTCCTGCGGGTTGCGCACGGGTTTACAAAGCTTCAACCACTTCTCCAAGCCCCCATTTCGGGGCAAGCCTGCGTTTTCGACCGGGAATCGCCGCATCAGCCCGAAACGCGCCGGCGATCCTCACGCAGCAGCAGCACGACCATCGCAAGAGCGGCGATGATGAAGGGGAAAAGCGCGATGTTGAGGCTCGCCCAGCCGAATCCCGCCAGCAACTTGCCGGAAGACAGCGAGGCAAGAGCCGTGACCGAGAAGATCACGAGATCGGTTAAACCCTGCACCAGGTTGCGTTCGGAAGGCTTCTGCCCCTCGGCGACGACGGCGGATGCGCCGACAAAGGCGAAGTTCCAGCCCACGCCCAGCAGGATGAGCGCGGTGTTGAAATGCGCGATCGTGATGCCGGAAAGCCCCACGATGCCACAGAGCGCAAGCAGGATCAGCCCTGCGGCGATTACCTTGTAGACGCCGAACCGGGCAATCAGCGGGCCGGTGAAGAAGCCGGGCAGGAACATCCCCACGATATGCCACTGGATGGCCAGGGTCGCGTCGGTCGTCGTGTGGAAGCAGCCGATCATCGCAAGCGGGGTCGCGGTCATGATGAAGTTCATCAGCGCCTGCGCGATGGCCGAAATGCCGATGGCGAGTTTCAGGCGGCGAGACTTCAGAATTTCGCGCAAGGGTCGGGCGGGCTCCTGCGAGCCGGCTACCGGCGCGGGGGCATTCCGGAAGAAGAACAGCAGGAAAATGCTCAGGCCCGCCACGAGTGCCTGCCCGATATAGCTCGCCATGAAGGTGAAGGGCGGCATCATGTCCTTGGTGTGGATCACCAGTTGCGGCCCCACGAAGGCCGCCGCGATGCCGCCCGCGAGCACCCAGGCAATCGCCTTGGGGCGGAAGCCGGGGCTCGCATTGTCCGTCGCGCCGAAACGATAGTTCACGACAAAGGCCTGGTAGCAGCCGCACATCGCCGTCGCGATCATGAACAGGGCGAACGACCCCTCCCGCACGGCATAGGCCGCGATGAGACCCGCCAGCAGCCCCATGGCAGCGCCATATTGATAGGCCGCGCGACGCCCCAGCCTGCGGAGCAGAAAGGCCGCGGGCATGGTGGCCAGCGCCGTGCCAAGCACGAAGGTCGTCGTGGGCGCCGTGGCCCAGGCCGGAGACGGCCCGAGCGCGGCCCCGACCAGCGCGCCCGTGGCGAACACCACCGAGGCATTGGCTCCGGCCAGCGCCTGCGCGCCCGAGAGCACCAGCGCATTGCGCCGGGCGAGCGCGTCATCATGGGCCATGGAACGTTCCTCTTGGTCTCGTTTCCTCAGAAACTATGCGCATAGGCGCGCCGCGTGAAGCGACGTTCGCGGCCATCCGGGTTGCACCAAAGACGCACCCCGCCCACCTCGCCCAGCCTCCCGATGCATGCCACGGGCACGCCTGCCTCCCGTGCCGCCGCCTCGAAGGCGACGGCCCGATCCGGTGGGATCACGCAAAGGATCTCGTAATCATCGCCCCCGGTGAGGATCGTGTCGATGAGCGCGGGATCAGCCAGCAAGGCCGCACGGGCCGCATCCGAGAGCGGTACGTCACCGATCTCGAAACGCCCGCCAAGGCGGCTCGCGAGCTTGTCCGCATCGCCCACGAGCCCATCCGAGACATCCATCGCGCCGCGCGCATGGGCGAGCAATGCGGGCGAGAGCGCATTGCGCGGTCGGGGATGAAGATAACGGTCGAGCAGGAAAGCGCGGTGTTCCGGCTCAAGGGCGCGCGCCCAGGGGGCATCTGGCGCGAGGCGCATTGTCACGCCCAATGCCGCATCGCCGATCGTTCCGGAGACATAGACGAGATCACCCGGCTCGCCGCCCTGGCGGGGCACCATGCTCCCCCGGGGCACGGTTCCGAAGGCGGTGACGGAGAGCGTGAGCGCCGGCGCGTTCACCGTGTCTCCGCCCAGCAGCGCACAGCCGCTTTCGCGCGAGAGTGCCGCGAGGCCCGCCACGAAACCGGCCAGCCAATCCTCGCCCTGCGCCCGCGTGCGCCCGAACCCGAGCAGAAACCCGAAGGGACGCGCGCCCTTGGCCGCGAGATCGGAGAGGTTCACCGCCAGCGCCTTGAGGGCGATGGAAGCAGGCGCGTCGTTCCCGAAGAAATGCACGCCCTCGACGATCATGTCCTTGGTGACCACGAGGCTTTCACCCGCTGGCACATCGAGCGTGGCGGCATCATCCGCAAGTCCGAAGGCGCCCGGCCCAGCAAGCGGCGCGAAAAAGCGCGCGATCAGCTCGAATTCACCGGGCGTATCGGCGGCGCCGGTCATGGCGCGTCAGCTTTCGCGCGGGGGCGCGGGCTTTGCCAGATCCTCGGCGCGATAGTCGCGCGCCAGCCTGTCGAGCACGGCATTGACCATGCCCACCTCGTCCTTCTCGAGGAAGGCCGAGGCGATATCGACATATTCCGAGAGGATGACCCGTGGCGGCACATCCTTGCCATGCTTGAGCTCGAAGGCACCGGCGCGGAGCGTCGCGCGCATGATGGCTTCCACGCGCTTCAGCGGCCAGCCCTCGAGAATGCGATCCACCGCCTGGTCGAGCGCCACCTGGTCGGCGAGCACCCCTTCGAGGATGAGCCGGAACAGGGCCGCCTCGGCGGGCTTGTACTGGTCGCCCTCGATCTCCCGGCCCATCCAGAAACTCTCGAACTCCGCGAAAACCTCGTTCAGGCCTTTCCCCGCGAGTTCCATCTGGTATAGCGCCTGCACGGCCGCGAGGCGCGCGGCGGCGCGCTTCTCACCCCGGCTGACCGAGCGATCGCGCGAGCGGATCTTCTTGCCTTGCTCGATCATCGGCCAGCCCCCCGCTTCAAGGCCACGAGCATGAGCGCAGCACGGGCGGCGTCTCCCCCCTTGTCGCCCTTCGCCGGGTTGGCGCGCGCTTCCGCCTGCGCCTCGTTCTCGACCGTGAGGATGGCATTGCCGACGGGAATGGCATTGGTGGTGGCATAGTCGATCAGCGCGCGGTTCGCCTGCACCGAGACGATGTCATAATGCGAGGTTTCGCCACGAATGACCACGCCAAGCGCCACGAAACCATCGGGCTTCGGCTGCTGTTCGGCGCGGATCGCCATGGCGACGGGAATCTCCAGCGCGCCGGGCACGGTGATGATCTCGAACTCCGCGCCAGCCTCGCTGATCGCCGCCGTCGCGCCCTCGCGCAGCATGTCGTTGAGGTCGTCGTAATAACGCCCCTCGATCACGACGATATGGGCGCCGCGCGCGCCTGAAATCGGCGCCTGCCGGCGCTTGGCCTCGGCCATGACAAACTCCTGAAAATCCTGAGCGCTTGCGTTTAGGCGCTTCACTGCCTCTCGGCAAGCGCCGCGGTCTCGGCGAGCCGGGCCGCATATCGCGCCATCATGTCGATCTCGAGATGAACGTGATCACCCGCCTTCCGCGCCCCGAAGGTCGTGACCGCGAGGGTATGCGGAATGAGCAGCACCGAGAAGAGATCATCCTCCACAAGGTTCACCGTGAGCGAAACGCCATCGAGCGCGACCGAGCCCTTGGCCGCGATGAAGCGATGCAGCGGTTTCGGCGCGCGAAGCATGAAGCGCGCGGTGGCACCCCAATTCACATCCGACGGCGTGACCTCCTCGCGAGACGCGATCTCGGAGAGGGCATCGACATGCCCGGTCACGAGATGCCCGCCGAGTTCATCGCCGATCTTCAGCGCGCGTTCGAGATTGATGCGCGTGCCCTTCTGCCACGTCCCGACATGGGTGAGGCGAAGCGTCTCGGCCGCCGCCTCCACCTCGAACCAGGAAGCACCCTGTTCGCCGCCAACCGCGATGGCCGTGAGGCAGCAGCCGGCACAGGCGATCGAGGCGCCGATCGCGATCGTCGCGGGATCATACGAACAGGCGATGCGCAAGCGCTTGAGGTTTGTGCCGCCCTCAACCCGTTCCACAGTGCCGATATCGGTGACGACGCCGGTGAACATCAGACCTTCCCCTCGTGAATTTCGAGCCGGTCCGGCCCGAGCATGCGCGCGCCCACGAGGTGGGCCTTCGCGATCCATCCGGCAAGGTCCGGGCCGATGGCGGGCAGGCCCTGGCCGGTGGCATTCGCGCCGGTCAGGAGTTCGAGGCGGTCGATGAAGCCGGCTTTCGCGAAAGCGTTGGAAAGCGTCGGCCCCGCCTCGACCATCACGCGGGTGATGCCCTGCGCGGCGAGCGCGCCAAGGGCCGCCGCGAGATCGAGATGGCCATCTTCGGCCTTGGGAATACCAAGGATTTCAGCAGCCTGTTCGCCCTCCCCGCCCGATGGGCCCGCTTGGCTCGCAGTCCGATTCGAGACGCCAAGGAACGGATTGCGCGCCTTGGCAGAGAGAACAAGCACGGGTGCCTTGGCCGCTTCCGTGATGATCCGCGCATGGGCGGGCAGGCGGCCTTCGGTATCGAGCACCACGCGCATCGGGCTCATGCCGGCCATGCCCGGCAGGCGCACATCGAGCCGGGGATCATCGGCCAGCACCGTGCCGTTGCCCGTGATCAACGCATCATGGATGGAGCGCAGGCGATGCACATAGGCGCGTGCCTCCTCGCCCGTGATCGCGATCGGCTTGCGGTCTGCGGTTCCGGCGAAACCATCTTTCGTTTGCGCGAGCTTGAGGGTCACGAAGGGCCGATGGCTGGAAACGCGCAGGCAATGGCCGCGCGTCACCGCGCGCGCCTCCGGCTCGCAAAGGCCCGTCACCACCGCGATGCCTGCCTTGCGCAGGGCCGCCGTCCCCTCCCCGCTCGCGAAAGGCGAAGGATCAGCCGCGCCGATCACCACGCGGGCTATGCCGCTCTCCAGAATGATTTCCGTGCAGGACGGCCCGAATACCCGCTGCGAGCGCCGCGCGCAGGGTTCCAGCGTGACATACATCGTCGCACCCCGCGCGGCCTCCCCGGCCTCGGCGACCGCGTTGGCTTCCGCATGCGGCCGGCCGCCGGGCGATGTGCGGCCCCGGCCCAGCACCACCGGCGGCTCGACGCTCTCATCGATGACGAGCGCGGCCACGGAGGGGTTCGGCCATGTGCGTCCCAGCCCACGCCGCGCCAGAGCAATCGCGGCGCGCATGAAGGCTTCGTCCCGCGGAGCGGACATCATCCGCCATCCTCGGCGGTCTCGCCGGAGACTTCCTCGTGCCCGAGTTCGCGGAGGATGTCGCCGAATTCTTCCGCCGCGTTGAAATTCTTGTAGACCGAGGCGAAGCGCACATAGGCGACCTGATCCAGCCGCCGCAGGCGTTCCATCACCAGCGCGCCGATGCCCTCACTGGTCACCTCGCCCTCGGACTGGCTCTCGAGTTCGCGCACGATGCCGTTGATCAGCCTTTCCACGCGGTCGCGGTCGATCGGGCGCTTCCTCAGTGCGATCTCGATGGAGCGCGCGAGCTTGTCGCGATCGAACGGCACGCGCCGGCCAGAGCGCTTCACTACCATCAGTTCCTTCAGCTGCACCCGCTCGAAGGTCGTGAAGCGCCCGCCGCAATCCGTGCAGACGCGCCGGCGACGGATCGCGCCGCCATCATCGGCGGGGCGCGAATCCTTCACCTGCGTGTCGAAGGAACCACAGAAGGGGCAACGCATCGGGGCAATCCGGAACGAAAACCGCGACCTGTCGGCCCGGCCGGAGCTTGGCCGACGATCAAGGATCGCAAGACAGGCTCCGTTGCTTGAACTCATCGCATTTTCTTCGATCAACCGGTATCCAATTGATCGGGTAATGCATCCTCGCCTGTTGGAAAGGGGTGGAAAGGTCAAGCCGGCTCCCATGAAAAGCCGGCCTGTGCCCATCAATAGATCGGGAACCGCGCGGTGAGCGCGTGGACCCTGGCCTTCACGGCCTCTTCCACGGCGCTATTGCCTTCCTCGCCATTCCTGGCAAGGCCATCCACCACCTCGGCGATGAGATTGCCGACCTGCTGAAACTCCGCCACGCCGAAGCCGCGCGAGGTGGCCGCCGGCGAACCGAGGCGGATGCCGCTCGTCACCATCGGCTTCTCGGGGTCGAAGGGAATGCCGTTCTTGTTGCAGGTGATATGCGCGCGGCCCAGCGCCTTCTCGGCCGCCACACCCGTCACCTTCTTCGGGCGCAGATCCACCAGCATCAGGTGATTGTCCGTGCCGCCGGTGACGATGGCGAAACCCTTCGATTTCAGCGTCTCGGCGAGCGCCTTCGCATTGGCGACCACGGCATG
>NZ_JBJTDY010000135.1:0-2742 GCF_046092605.1 Rhabdaerophilum sp.
GCATCTACTACAGTAACCTATGATCTTGGTGACGACGCCGCACCTTCGTCGCCGGACTGGACATCCATGATGCGGCGGGGCTCTCACGCTGCAAGAAGGGAACGACCCGGTTTGTTCTTCCCTATCTACGCCGCGCCAGATGGTTCAAGGATCATCGAGGTTGGTGAAACTGTTCCCCTGGATGCTGCCCTTCCCCCAGACCGGCGCGGGCTCGTTACTATCTGGCCACTTCGGTCTGATGGAAGCCAAGGAGTATGGCAAGTTGGACCGGAAGAACTCAGAAATCGCATTGAGCAGGGTCGGGTAAGGCTTGGACGCCCAACGTCCTATGGCTTCGTAGTGAACTATCTTCCGGACGGTGCATACGCTGCGGTAATGTCGGAAAGGTTTGTGGTCAAGGGTTTTGCTGAAGACGGGTCAATTATCGCGGAGGGGCGAAGAGATACACGCAGGATCGCGCCATCCCAATGGAGGATTCCTGCTCACAACGCATCAGAGTATGGAACCGCTTTGTTACGCAGTATATTGCCCAAGCGAACTTTTCCGTTCCCAAAGTCACTTTATGCCGTTGAGGACGCCCTACGTTTTTTTGTTCAAGACAGACCAAACGCCATCATCCTCGACTTCTTCGCGGGCTCCGGCACGACCGCCCACGCCGTCATGCGGCTGAACCGCCCGGACGGCGGGCGGCGGCAGTGCATCTCGGTCACCAACAACGTGGTGGCGGCCGAAGAGCAGACGGCCCTACGGCGGGCCAGCCTGCGGCCTGGGGATACTGACTGGGAAAAGTGGGGCATCTGCGACCACATCACCAAGCCGCGGATCGGCGCCGCGATCACCGGCAAGACGCCGGAGGGTAAGGAAATCGAAGGCGACTACAAGTTCACCGACGAGTTTCCGATGGCCGAGGGGTTTCAGGAGAACGCCGAGTTCTTCACGCTGACCTACGAGTCCTACGTGGCCGTCGGTGCGAACTTCGCCTTCCAGCGCATCGCCCCCCTGCTGTGGATGCGGGCAGGGTCGGAAGGGCGTCGGATCGACGACCTGCCAGAGGGTGGTTGGGCTTTGGCCGATACCTATGGTCTGCTGGTCGACCTGGACCGCGCAGGCGCATTCTGCGACGCCGTGGCCGCGAAAGGTGGACTCCGCGTCGCCTATGTGGTGACCGACGACGACCGCCGTTTCCAGGCGGTGGCCCGCGCGCTGCCGGACGGGGTCGAGCCGGTACGGCTCTACGAGTCCTACCTTTCCAATTTCCGCTTTTCGATGGGCCGCTGAGCCATGAAGTTTACCCTCAAGGACTATCAGGAAGAGGCCGTCGGCAAGGTTCTGGTGAACCTCAAGAAGGCGTCGAAGCGCTGGCGCGAGGACAAGGACAAGCACGCCTTCTCGCTGACGGCGACGACCGGCGCAGGCAAGACTGTCATGGCGGCGGCAGTGTTCGAGGCGCTGTTCCACGGCGACGACAACTACGACATCGAGCCCGATCCGGGCGCTGTGGTGATCTGGTTCAGCGACGACCCGTCCTTGAACGAGCAATCCAAGTTTCGGCTGCTGGAGGCGTCCGACCGCATCTCGATCTCGGATCTGGTGGTGGTTCAAAGCACGTTCCAGCGGGAAAAGCTGGAAGCGGGGAAGATCTACTTCCTGAACACCCAGAAACTGGGCAAATCGAGCCTGCTGGTTCGTGGCCACGATGCCGATGATGAAGGGATCGAAAAAGACGGCCAGATGCGGATCATGCCCGACATGCGATCGTTCACGATCTGGGATACGATCCAGAACACGATCGATGATCCGGCGCTAACTCTCTATCTGGTGCTGGATGAGGCGCATCGCGGGATGCGCTCTGGCACCGGCGCGGGCGAGAAAACCACCATCGTCAAGCGGCTGATCAACGGGACCGGCTCTGTTCCCGGCATTCCCGTCGTCCTCGGGATCTCGGCAACTGTCGAGAGGTTCAACGCGGCGATGAGCGACATGCAGGGCCGCGCCACCCTGCCGAATGTCATTGTGGATTCCGCAAAGGTGCAGGCCTCGGGCCTTTTGAAGGACACCATCATCCTCGACGTGCCGAACGAGGCCGGTCAGTTCGACACGGTGCTTGTACGGCGCAGCACGGACAAGCTGAAGGACATCTCGGCGGCATGGGCAACTTATGCGCAGGCGCAGGGCGACGCAGATCCTGTGCGACCGCTCATGGTGTTGCAGGTTCCGAATTCGCCTGACCCGAACGACATAGGAAAGGCGCTGGACACGATCTACGAGCGGTGGCCCGATCTTGCGGATGATGCGGTCGCCCATGTTTTCGGCGAGCATACAACGCAGACCTTCGGACGCCACAGCGTGCCTTACATCTCACCCGAACGGGTGCAGGACTCGATATGGGTCCGGGTGCTGATCGCGAAGGACGCCATCAGTACGGGCTGGGACTGCCCACGCGCCGAAGTCATGGTCTCGTTCCGGCCTGCACGGGATAAGACGCACATCACGCAACTTCTCGGGCGGATGGTGCGCACTCCGCTTGCGCGCCGGATCCCGGGCAATGACCGATTGAACTCGGTGGACTGCCTTCTACCGTTCTTCGACGAAGCATCGGTCAAGGACGTCGCCAAGGCGCTGATGTCAGGCGGGGATGGAGGCGACGATCTCCCCGGCCGCCGCGTGTTGATCAATCCAGTGGAGCTGAAGCCGAATCCAGCAATCCCCGAGGGAGTCTGGGACAAGCTGCTTGCACTTCCG
>NZ_JBJTDY010000136.1:0-4208 GCF_046092605.1 Rhabdaerophilum sp.
CGGGTTTGTCCTTCTTTCCGGTCCAGCCGCGATCCAACGGGCGGGGTGAGCCGCCGGGCGCCGCGTTGTTCCGGTTTCGATAGTGGTTGAGGCCGGGCTCGGTCACGCCCTCGGCGACGCCATAGGTCGCGCCTTCGCCGCGTCCGAGTTCGGAGCGGATGCCGAGATCGATCCAGGCGCGCTTGCGATCCTGCCACCAGCCTTTGCGGGCATCGAGCACCGAGAAAGGCGGAATGCCGAAGCGCTCGGCAAGGGTCGCGCGTTGCGTTTCGGCCGAGGCATCGGAAGACGGCTCGCCGCCCGCCGCAGCATCGCCGCCGGTATCGGCGTCAAGGCCATCGAGCAAGCGGCTGAGTTCTTCCTCGGCAAAGCCCAGAAGATCGAGATCGAAAGCGTCTTCGTGCAAGGCCGCGATCTCGGCCTTGAGCATGGCTTCGTCCCAGCCCGCATTTTCGGCAATCCGGTTGTCGGCGATCACCAGCGCCCGGCGCTGCGATTCCGAAAGATGAGAAAGCACGATGACCGGAACCTCGGCGAGCCCAAGCTTCTCGGCGGCGAGAACGCGCCCGTGGCCGGCAATGATCACATCGTCGGCGCCGATCAGCACCGGGTTCACGAAGCCGAACTCGGCAATCGAGCCCGCGATCTGTGCAATCTGATCGCCCGAATGCGTCCGCGCGTTGCGGACATAGGGGATCAGCCGCGCAATCGGGCGGGTCTCGATGGCGAGCATTGTGTCTCCGGCAACAAAAAGCCCGGCGAAGCAGCGCTTCACCGGGCGATTGAGTCTAACGGCAGTTCGATGTCAGGCGGCGGTCTTTTCCACGCGCCATTCGACGGTGAGGCCCGCGCCGGTCGCGAGGATCATCAACGCATCAAGGCTGAACTTGTCGATCCGCCCGCGCAGAAGGTCGTTCATGCGCGGCTGCGTCACGCCGAGACGCTTGGCGGCTTCAGCCTGCGTGAGCTTCCAACCCGCAACAGTCTCCTGGATCGCGATCATCAGGCCAGATCGGGCCTTCATGACCGCAGCGTCGCCGGGAGTTTTCTCCACAGCATCCCACACGTTCGCAAACTGCTGATCGTCCATCCCGGTCAAGCCTTCAGCGGATTGAAGAATTCGACGACCGATTGAAAGTGCCGTTCGTTATCCGTTGCAACAACACAGCCATTCGCAACGGCGACCGCCGCAATCATCATGTCGATTGCGCTTCGCGGCTGACCTAACTCGCGTCCGTCCGCCATGAGACGGCCCCAAACAAGAGCCGCTTGTTCATCAAAACCAAGCACTCGGCCCGCGAAAAGGTTCTGCGGCCCTTCGGCGCCCGCAAACCAGTCCTCAAGGGCGCGGCGCTTCTTGCCTTCATCCTTCTCAAGGATGCCGCGCCAGATTTCCGCGATCGAGAATGTCGAGATAAACAAGTCCTCGTCGGCTTGATCACCGAGCCAGCCAAGGAGCGCTTCGGAAGGAGCAACCTTTGTGGCGTTGCTGATGATATTGGTGTCGAGGAGATAGCGTGTCACAGATCGACAGCCCGACCCGCGGTCTCCTCTCGCGACACGTCGATGTCGGCTCCCACAAGCGGCGAACGACGAAGCGCTGCGAGAATGCCGCCGCGGCGGGGTTCAGATCCAACGACCGAACGGGAGACTTCGCTGCGAAGGCGCGAGGCTTCGGCATCGTTCTCGGCCAGGCGTTTTGCCAGGGAACGGATCAGTTCGCGATCCGCGCCCAAACCCAGGACTTCGAAGCGCGCCATGCCGCGCTCACCTAACCGGCGGCGGTAGTTGTTCAGCGCGCGCTTCTGGGAAGATTTGTCCACGGCGATGCCATCCTCAATCTATTTCCAGCAATATATCTGGATATCGCCAATTTGGCAAGCAGATTTGCTTGAGCCCGGTTGGACATGCGAACCCGCGAACCTCAAGGACCGTGTGCGAACCACGTTCGCAGCCCTGCCGCTAGCAAAGGATCGCGCTGCCGCCGCCCGCATACGTTGAGGGCCGGGAAGAACCTAAGATGCGCGGGGATCGGTGGTTTCGCGCCGCGTGCGCGCGTCGAATGCGCATTGTCGTCGGGATAGGCGTTCGAATGCGAGGGTGCGCGGGATCGTGGTGTCGATGCCTGCACCTCTCGCGATCATGCCAACAAATATCGCGAAAACCTCTGAATATGTCTCGCTCGAAGTTCGACGAACTGGCGTCAACACACGCCTGTTCAGCGCTGGTAATAGCCGACCCCACGTCGTCGAATGCGCGTTCAAGTCGTCCCTACGCGCGCGCGAAGAGGGGCGCTTCATGACGCCTGTTTCCTTGGCTTGGACGTGCGCGCCTTGTCGTCGGCGTGCAAGCGATGGCTGATCTTGATCAGCGCGGTCGCCCACCAGCGCCAGGCTGTCGCCCTGCTCACGCCGAGCCTGCGGCAGATCGGCTTCCACCGCATGCCCTCGGCGCGCAGCCACACGACGCGCGCCTCTTCGGGTTCGAGCCAGAACAGCCAGGCGAAGCATTCGTCCATGCGGTCGATGGATTGCGGCGTCGCCCAGATCTTCATGGGCTGGCGCTCCATGGCCATAATCTCCCATGTCGTTCGCACGATAGCGGGCCAGACGTTGAAATAGCCCTGCGGCTTGTCGTCAGGCAGGCGGCGCAGTGTGCGCGCCGCCTCCTCGAAGCGGTCCTCGATCTCGTTCGGCGACAGCGGTCCCGACAGGCGCTTGCTCCAAGTCTGTTTGCTCATTGTGCGCCTCCGATCTCATTGGCGATGGCCCAGGCGAGAAGCGCCAGAGCATCGGCCTCGTTGTCGTCCTTGGGCAGGAAACCTTGCGCCCGCACGGCGCGGATCACGTCCTCCTTTGGCGCGTTGCCTTTGCCGGTGACGTGGCGCTTGATGGTGGCAACAGGCACGCCGAGATAGGGTGCCGCCTTGCGCTCGCACCACGCGGTGAGATGGGCGAGAAAGCCGCCATAGACCTGCGCGGCAAGCGTTCCGGCGTGGGCGCGGACTTCCTCAAACACGACGGCGTCGAACGGGCCAGCGTCACGGTTGAGATCGGCGAGGAATTTCTCGAAGCGCAGGAACGCCATGCCCGCGCCTTCGAAGCGGCCGGGACGGAATTCGGTGACGCCCGAGGCGATCCGACCCGAACGCGGCAGCACGGCCCATCCGGTTCGGGTTCCAAGATCAAGCGCGAGGATCGTTCGCGACGGCGGCGGCGTCACGGCGGGCGCCGGCGGAATAGCGGGGTTTGCGAGGGCGAGGGCAAGCATGGGTTCCTCCTGAGCTAGAACGGGATGTCGTCGCCGCGTTCCCAGTCGAAATCTGATTTCGAGGATTGGGGCTTGGTGGACGGGTTTTTGGGGCGGTGATCAAGCAGCGGCGCGTAAAGCCCAGCGAAGCACGTTGAACGGGTTCGACGGTTCCGGGCAGGCTGTTTGCGGGCGGGCTTCATCTCGCGTTCTGTGGCCACGACAGGCGCCGCAGAACCGATTGCAAGTTTGGCGGTTGTGCCTGCGGGCCGAACCGCGGTGACTTCGGCGCCGGGAAAGGCCTCTTTCGTCGCGCGCACCGTGTCGCCGAAAGTTCGAAGCGCAATCGCGACTTCGGCGAGCGTCCAGACCGCACCCTTGCGTTCCTTGGCCAGTGCAAAGGCCTCGTCCGCATCGCGCACGATGGCGATCACCTCGCCGGTTTCGGGCAGCACGGTTTCCCAGATCGTGGGCGCGAGCGGTTTCCAGCCTCCGATGATCGCAGCGGCGTCGAGCGCGTTCCACGCCCGCAGCATGGCTTCGGCCTGGGCCGAGACCGCGGCCGAAACATCCGAACGGATCGCTTCGTCAAGACGTTCGGCTTGGCGTCGAAACCGAACGGCGAGCGCCGCATCGACCAGCTTCGGAAGGCGATCAATTCCCCATTTGCGTTCCATGGCGGAGGCCACCGCATCGAGGCGATCAAGCGAGGCCTTTGCGAGATCGGCGGCGGGCATCGGGTTCAGGGCGGCGGTCATGGCGCGACCTCGCGCGCCCAGTTGGCCGTCAGGGACTGCGGAACCCCTATAGGTTTACCTATTGGGGTTCCGCACCGGCCAACCTTCCGCAGGTTCCGCGGCGTCTCCGCCAGTGATTTCACTAGGTTGCGGGCAAGTTTCCGCAGCTTCCGCAAAGGTTCCGCAAAAGAGCTTCCGCAAGCACTTTCAATGAGTTGCTGC
>NZ_JBJTDY010000137.1:0-6034 GCF_046092605.1 Rhabdaerophilum sp.
CTGTAGGCGCTGCGATTTGGGCAAGTCCGCTGCAATGGGTGGTCATGCTGGCCCCGCTCGGCTTCGTGCTGCTGCTCTCGTTCCGCTGGGAGCGGATGAGCTACAGCGCGCTGCTTGGCACGTTCTATAGCTTCGCGGCCATCATGGGCCTGTCGCTGTCGAGCGTGTTCGTGGTCTACAAGCTGGGTTCCATCGCGCAGGTGTTCTTCATCACCGCTGCGGCCTTCGGCGCGCTGTCGCTGTTCGGCTACACGACGAAGAAGGACCTGAGCGGCATGGGCAAGTTCATGCTGATGGGCCTGTTCGGCCTCATCATCGCCAGTATCGTGAATATCTTCATGAAATCTGGCCCCCTTCAGTTCGCGATCAACGTGATCGGCGTGCTGGTCTTCGCGGGCCTCACCGCCTGGGATACCCAGCGCCTGAAGGAAGAATATGATGTGGTGGCCGGCGACCAGACCCTGATGCAGAAATGGTCGCTGATGGGCGCGCTGACGCTGTATCTGAACTTCATCAACATGTTCCAGATGCTGCTGGCGCTCTTCGGTGTCCGCAACGAGGAATGAGCGAGCTGCGCTGCGCAAGACGCGAAAGCCCCGGGAAACCGGGGCTTTTTTCTTGGACGCACTTTTTTCTTGGACGCACTTTTTTCTTGAACCGCGGCTTTTTCTTGGACCAGGACTTTTTTATTGGACCGGGGCTCTTTTCATGATCGGCCTGGGCAAGCAATCTCGCCGCCGGTTTCCGGGCGGTCTCAACCAACGACGCGCGTGGGCTTGTCCAGCACCTTCATCACGCGCGCGAGATCCGGGCCGCGCTTGAGCACCCTGCCGCCCTGGGCGATGACGGCATAGACGCCCTGCTTCGCCGCGCGCTTCGGGTCCTTCTCGATGCGATAGAGCGGCGTCTCGCCGGTATGGCGGAGGATGGAGAACACGGCACGGTCTCGACCGAAATCGATCGCGTAATCGCGCCATTCGCCGGTTGCGACATGGCGACCATAGACGTTGAGGATTTCGCTCAACTCGCGGCGGTCGAAACGGACATCCTCCGCCACCTTGCGCGGCGCGAGGGGAATGACCAACGCCCCGCCCGCCGTCCTGTGATCCGCCGAAGCCTTCTGGTCTGCTGCATCCATGCCGAACTCCGATGCCAGTGTGTCAGAATACCCATGACTGGCAACCGTCTTTTGCCACTTCATGATCCTGCGCCGGGTTTCTTGCGAAATGCCTGACGAAAATGCTCACGCAGACGTCAGCCGCGCCACAGTTTGGCCTGAATTCGACCATTCGCGCGCCAGACGCGCACGCGAATAATCGTCCCATGCCACGGTGATGTTGCCAGCGAGACCCTACGCCCCCCAGCCCCCTCGCTTGTAACCTTGATCCGCCGATCCACCGAACATGGCAGGGCGGCCCGCGACACCCTCGCGTGGCCGCCTATTTTTTTGCCGGACCAGGCAACCGCGCCTGCGCATGATATTCGGGGTTGGGCTGCATGCCCGTTGCAGAGGCCATGCGATTCGACATCGCGAAGAAACTCGCGACGGCCGCGATATCCCAGATGTCCCTCTCGCTGAAACCGACCTGACGCAAACGATCGCGATCCGCCCCCTCGATCTCGGCCGAGGCCCGCGCCACCTTCAGCGCGAAATCCAGCATGGCACGCTGCTTCGGTGTCACCTTCGCCTGCCGGTAATTGAGCGCGAGCGCCTCGCCGAGGGCGGGTTCGCCCGAGAGCTGCCGCACCGCCGCGCCATGGGCGACCAGGCAATACCAGCAGCGATTCTCCGCCGAGACGACCACCGCAATCATCTCCCGCTCGAGCTTCGTGAGGCCGGAGGGCGCGAGCATGAGATCATTGTAGAAATTCGCGAAGGCCTCGAGCTTCGCCATGTCGTGCGAATAGGCGATCAGCACATTCGGCACAAAGCCGATCTTTTCCCGGCATTTTGTGAAATAGGCAGCCATTCCGGGCGAGAGCTCGGCCGCGTCAAGCGCCAGAGCGGTCACATCTTTCGGGTTTCCGATCGAATTATTGCATGGAAGAGCGGTTTCGGACGGGTTCACCCTTGCCTCCTTTTTGAGCGGGGCGCAAAGTTTGCGCCAAGCAGGCCTACGACGAAAGGGGGACATCCCATCGCCGTCGGCGCTGCCGAGACGCCCATTCAAGCATAGTGACGCACAGAAGGAGAGCCCCGCTGGCGCTTTCCGCTGCCCCGGAGGCCTTTCATCGATGCCGAATGATACGAGTCGCGTGGTTGATCTTCCCGCGAACGCCCCGGGCTTGGGCGACGCCCTTGCGCGGATCGTTTTCTCCGGCGTGGATCATGAAGATGCGAGCGCCTTCCCTGAGGCTCTACGCCTGGCCATCGGCCAGCGCGCGGCCGAGCATCTCGCGAAGCGCGAAATCGGCGTGGCAAAGGTCGCGATCCTCGATTCGGTGAATGGTGCCGGTTCGGTCATCGAGGTCGTGAACGATGACATGCCCTTCCTGCTTGATTCCACGCTCGCCGAACTCGGTGAGCGCGGCGTCTCGCTGCGCCTGGTGGCGCATCCCATCCTCGCGGTGGAACGCGGCGTTGATGGCGCGCTGAAACGACTTCTGGGCAGCGCGACGGGCCGCGAGTTGTCGCCGGTGCAGCGCGAGAGCTTTCTGCATATCGAGATCGCCGAAAAGCTCGGTGCCGGGGAACGCAAGGCGCTGACCACAGCGCTGGAGGTCATCTATCGCGACATCCGCGCCGCCGTGGCCGATTGGCTGCCCATGCGCGGGCGCCTGGCCGAGATCGCGACGCGCTACCGCGCGAACCCGCCAATGCTGCCGGCGGATGAGATCGCCGAGGCGGTGCAGTTCCTTGATTGGCTGCTTGCCGAAAACTTCACCTTCCACGGCATGCGCGAATACCGCTTCGAGACGCATGACATCTCGACCGACCCCCACCCCGGCGACGGCCTCGGCATCCTGCGCGATCCGGATGTGAAGGTGCTGCGGCGCGGCCAGCAGCTCGTGGTGATGACGCCGGAAATCCGCGCCTTCCTCCAGGAGCCGACCCCGCTCTTCGTGCAGAAGGCGAATGTGAAGTCGCGCATCCATCGCCGGGTCTATCTCGATTACATCGGCGTGAAGATCGTGAACGCCCGCGGGGAACTCGAGGGCGAGTTGCGCGTCATCGGCCTCTTCACCTCCTCGGCCTACAACAATTCGGCGCGCACGGTCCCCTATCTTCGCCACAAGGTGGCGCGCGTGGTGGAACGCGCGGGCTTCGATCCCGCCAGCCATTCCGGCAAGGCGCTGCTGAACGTGCTGGAGAACTACCCGCGCGATGAATTGTTCCAGGTCGATATCGAGACGCTCTACAATTTCTCGATGGATGTGCTGGCGCTGACCGAGCGCCCCCGCCTGCGTGCCTTGGCCCGCGTCGATCGTTTCGATCGCTTCGTCTCGGTCATGGTCTATGTTCCGAAGGACCGTTACGACACGAGCGTTCGCCTGCGCATCGGCGAATTCCTCGCCAGGGTCTATGAGGGGCATGTCTCCGCCGCCTATCCGGCCTATCCCGAAGGGCCGCTGGCGCGCACGCATTACATCATCGGCCGCATCAAGTCGCCCACGCCCAAGATCGGCCGGGCGGAACTCGAGGCGGGCATCCATGCCATCGTGCGCACCTGGGCCGACGGCCTGCGCGATGCACTGGAGGAAACCGCGCCGAGCGAAGCCCGCGACTGGTTCCCGCGCTTCGGTTCGGCCTTCAATGCAGCCTATCGCGAGGCCTTCGGGGCGCATGAGGCCATCGCCGATATCCGCGTTCTCGATTGCCTCTCACCGGAGAAGCCCTATGCCTTCGGCCTCACCCGCAAGGCCGGCGAGCCGGAGACGCGCGCCAGCCTGAAGGTCTTCTCCTTCGGCAAGCCGGTGACATTGTCGCAGCGCGTGCCGATCCTCGAAAATCTCGGCTTCACGGTCATCAACGAGCGCTCCTATCCCGTCGAGCCGGCAGGCGGCACGGGGGAAACGCTCTGGCTTCATGACATGACGCTCGAGCGCGCCAGGGGCGGCGCCATCGACATCATCGCGCTGGAACAACCGCTGGAGACCGCGCTTGATGCGATCTTTGCGGGCCGCATGGAGGCGGATCGGTTCAATTTCCTCATCACGGAGGCCGGGCTCACGCCGCGCGAGGCCGATATTCTGCGCGCCTATTCGCGCTATCTGCGCCAGATCGGGGTGCCCTACGGGCAGGTCTACATCGCCGATGCCCTCGCGCGTTACCCCGCCGCCGCGCGCGGACTGATCCGCGCCTTCGATGCACGCTTCAACCCCAATCTCCCGGACAAGGCCGGGGATCGCAGCCATGTCGCCGCGGCCGTTCGCGAGACCCTGCTTGGCGAGATCGACCGCATCACCAGCCTCGACGATGATCGCATCTTCCGCCGGCTGCTGAACCTGATCGAGGCGAGCCTGCGCACCAATGTCTACCAGCGCGTGGATGGCCAGACGCGGCCCACCATCGCCTTCAAGCTACAATGCTCGGCGGTGGAGAACCTGCCCCTCCCGCGCCCGCTCTACGAGATCTTCGTTTCCTCGCCGGATGTCGAGGGCCTGCACTTGCGCTTCGGGCAGGTCGCGCGCGGCGGCCTGCGCTGGTCGGATCGCCCGATGGATTTCCGCACGGAAATCCTTGGCCTCGTCAAGGCGCAGCAGGTGAAGAACACGGTGATCGTGCCGGTTGGCGCGAAGGGCGGCTTCGTGCCGAAGCTGCTGCCGCCAGCTTCGGATCGGGATGCCTGGTTCACGGAAGGCACCCGCGCCTATCGCATCTTCATCAACGCGCTGCTCGACCTCACGGATACGATCCGTGAAGGCAGCATCGTGCCGCCGGCGGAAACCGTGCGCCATGATGGCGACGATCCCTATCTCGTGGTTGCCGCCGACAAGGGCACAGCGACCTTCTCGGATACCGCCAACGGCATTTCCGAAGCGCGCGGGCACTGGCTGGGCGATGCCTTCGCCTCGGGCGGTTCGGCCGGCTACGACCACAAGAAGATGGGAATCACCGCGCGCGGCGCATGGGAAGCCGTGAAGCGGCATTTCCGCGAGATGGACATCGACATCCAGTCGACACCCTTCACGGTGGCGGGCGTGGGCGACATGTCCGGCGACGTTTTCGGCAATGGCATGCTGCTCTCGCCGGCGATCAGGCTCATCGCGGCCTTCGACCATCGCGACATCTTCCTCGATCCGAACCCCGATCCGAAATCCTCCTTCCATGAGCGCCAGCGCCTCTTCGAGAAGCCGCGTTCAAGCTGGCAGGATTACGATGCGAAGCGCATTTCCAGGGGCGGCGGCATCTTCTCGCGGTCCTTGAAGAAAATCCCGCTCAGCCCGGAAATCCGTGCGGCCATCGGGCTCGATCTGGCGGAAGCAACGCCGCATCAGGTAATGACCGCGATCCTGAAATCGAAGGTCGATCTCCTCTGGTTCGGCGGCATCGGCACCTATATCCGCGCTTCGTCCGAAACCGACGCCGAAGCCGGCGACCGCGCCAATGATGCCATCCGCATCACCGGCGCGGAGGTCAATGCCCGCGTCATCGGCGAAGGCGCCAATCTCGGCATGACCCAGAAGGGCCGCATCGAGGCCGGCTTGAAGGGCGTGAAGCTCAACACTGACGCCATCGACAATTCCGCCGGCGTGAACTCGTCCGACGTGGAAGTGAATCTCAAGATCGCGCTGGCCATCCCCGAGGCCGATGGGCGGTTGAAGCGCGAGGCGCGCAACACCCTGCTCGCGGAGATGACCGACGAGGTGGCCCGCCTTGTCCTGCGCAACAACTACCTGCAATCCCTCGCCCTTTCGCTCGCGGAGCGGCAGGGAGCGGCGCTCAATGCCGAGATGGTCGATCTCATGCGGGCCATGGAGGCCGAGGGTCGGGGCGAACCCGCGGTAGGGGATCTCCCCCCGAACCCGGGGGTGGGCGAGCGGCCCGCGTGGGGGCCGGGGCGGACCCGCCCCCGACTAGCGGGGCTGCTGG
>NZ_JBJTDY010000138.1:0-18481 GCF_046092605.1 Rhabdaerophilum sp.
CAGGACTCATAACCGGAAAGAGACTGTAGCGGCAATGACGATTGCGGAGAAGAAGGTGTGTGCGCATCGGTCGTAGCGCGTTGCGACGCGGCGCCAATCCTTGAGGCGAGCGAACATGCGTTCGATGACATCGAGATGTTCTGTAACCCTACCCGCAAGCACGCGTGGAGCGGGATGCTTTCATCCGTCGAGTTCGAACGAAAGCACAAGGTGCAATCCGAGGGTGTCTGGAAAACGCGGGAGGAATTCAGATGTCACAAGCATCAGGACCACAAGGACTTTTTTCGCAAGTTTGATGCTGCACCCGACTGGCTTTTCAACAATTGCTGAAACTGATCGTTGCTCAAAGCCTTTGCAAAGTAAAAACCCTGCACTTCCATGCAGCCTTCGGCGCGAAGATAGGCAAGCTGGTCGCGTGTCTCGACGCCCTCTGCCGTCGTGGTCATGCCAAGGCTTCGCCCGAGCGTGAGGATGGCGCGAATGATTGCAGCCGATTCCGGTCGCGTGGTAAGATCAGAGATAAAGGATTTGTCGATCTTGATCTTGTCGAACGGGAAGGAGCGCAGATTGCCCAGCGACGAATAGCCGGTCCCGAAGTCATCCATCGAGATGCGGACACCGAGCTGTTTCAGTTCGAGCAGCATTCGGGTATTGGCCTCGGTGTTTTGAAGCAACATGCCCTCGGTGACTTCCAGCTCTAAACGCCTGGGGGCAAGACCGGTCCTTTCAAGCGTTTCCCGCACGAAATCGACAAAATCCGAGTTGCGGAGCTGTGCCGGCGAAAGATTGACCGCGATCCGGATATCCTTATCCCAGCGCACCGCTTCCGCACATGCCTTTGCCAGCACCCAGCGCCCGATTTCGCTAATCAAACCGGAATCCTCCGCGAGCGGCACAAACTCCGACGGGGAGATATAGCCCTGCCCCGCCATGTTCCAGCGCAGCAGCGCTTCCGCGCCCATGATCTGCGAGGTTTTTGAATCCACAAGTGGTTGATAGTGCACCTCCATCTCGTTCCGGGCAATGGCCATGCGGAGGGCAAGCTCCATCATGCGGCGCGCCTGCGCCTTGAGGTCCATTTCCTGTTCGAAGAACCGGAACGTGCCACGGCCATCCGATTTAGCACGATAGAGCGCAAGATCGGCATTCTTCAGGAGCATGTCCGGCTGGAGGCCATCGCGCCCGGAAATGGCGATACCGATGCTGGTCCCGCCCATCACGGCTTGCCCCTTGATCAGATGCGGCTGCGCCAGCACATCAAGCAGGCGCCAGGCGATGGAAGTCGCCTGTTCGGGATCGGTCAGATGCGGGCAGATCACTGCGAATTCGTCACCGCCAAGGCGGCAAGCTGTGTCGTTTTCGCCTAGAACCGAGCGAATACGTTTGGCGACTTCCTGCAGCAGGGCATCACCAAAATGGTGCCCCAGGGTGTCGTTGACCGCCTTGAAGCGGTCGAGATCGAGGCAGATCACCGCGACTTCGTCGCCGCGCTTCCGGGCGCGATCCATCGCTTCAGCCAGGCGCTCATGGAACAGCACGCGGTTCGGCAGCCCTGTCAGGGCATCGTGATGCGCGAGATGCTCGATCTTGCGCTCGCGTTGCTTGAGCTCGGTGATGTCGGTGTAAAGTACGACCGTCGCATTGTCGGGCGTGCGGTATTCGTTGATGAGCAAGTGGCGCTCGCCCGCCAATTCGCGCTCATAGAAAAGATGCGACTCGCCGTGGCGCGCAAGACGATCGCGCAGCTCGGAAGTGCCAGCGATGATGCCGGCATCCCGCGTCAGGTCCGACGCGAGCTCGTAACGGAGGAGGTCGTGATAGCTGACACCCTTCTGGGCCACTTCAGCCAATTGCGGGTAGAGCTTGATGAAGTGGCTGTTATGCAGCACCAGCCGATCATCCTGATCGAAGAGAAGCATGCCCTGCGAAAGGCTTTCGACAATCGCCTCACGCGTGCGGGTTTCAGCCTCCGCAGCGGCCATTTCGGCCAGCTTGATGCGGGTTGCATCGAGAATGACGCCCGTCCAGACGACCGAGCCATCAAGCTCGCGGCGCGGACGCGCGATCGCATGCGTGTAGCGCACCTCGCCATCCGGACGCTGGATCGTCGCCTCGACATCCCAGAGAATCATGTCCTTCGAGGCCTGGATCAGCTTCTGGCGGAAGGTTTCGCGATATTCCTTGCCATAATGGGCGAAGAGCGCTTCCGGGTCCGTCAGGATGGCTTCGGCGGTCACCCCGAAAAGCTCGAAGGCATTGTCGCTGATGTAGCTGTATCGGATCTGTCCTTCGGGCGAGACGACTCGCTGGTAAACGACACCCGGCAAAGTGGAGGCCAATTCGGCAAAGCGCGTGTCGCTCTCGCTGGCCCGGCGCATCAGGCGGCGCAAGCTCACCAGAAGTTCCACGGTCTGGCCAGCCGCGCGCATCAGAGGGGCGACCCGCTCGACCTTGTCCACACTATCCGGCAGAAAAGCTAAGATCGAGCCCTGCGCAGCGCCAAGGGTTTCCGACCGCACATCGATCCGGAAGGCTTCCTTGAGCCCAGCGGCGATGGCGCGGAGAAACGGTGCGCCGCGCCCCGAATTGGCCAAAGGCTGAGCCCCTGTCATATTGATGCGCAGGCGATGCAGTTCCTCCCATTCCTCGGCACCTGAGAAATCGATATCACGCAGATAGCGGGTATCGCGCTCGTTACCTTCGCGGCTGTAGATTGGTTCGATGTCGGCTGTGGTTGGCAACAGCGAAACGATCACGCGAGCGCCATGACCGAGACCGCCCTTCAGGGAGTCTGCGACCAGATCGAGCGCTTCTGTTGTATTGCCGCGCTCTACCATCTGCAGTAGACAGATTGGATCAATATGCAGGGGCAATACCAAGGCTTTCTCTGTAGAATTTTTATCTATTTTGACTTTATTGCCGGCGGAAAACGTGGAAGTTGCCATAGCCCAGCCCCTGTATTTTCAATCAGCGAGTGCCAGTGTTTTTACTTTGCACTAGCCCGACTGCTTGACACCGACGCCATCAATGCGAACTGGATTGCCTTCATAGTCATAGATCGTACTTGCCGCCTCGAAGAAAGAGAGCGGTACGGCCATGCCGATATCCCGCGCCTTCCGGAAATTGATGGCGATGTCCGGCGGCGACACCACGCCGACCCTCATCTCGCCCACCCGCTGGCGGCCGGTGAGGATCTCGGCCGCATAAACCGCGGCAAGATGAGCGTTCGATTCAAAGCTGATGCCGATCGACAGCACTGCACTGTCGGCGCCACCGCGCACGATATCCGGAACAACGCTCAGCACGGCGGCGCGGCTCGAATATGCGTTGATTGTCGCGATCTCACGGAAGACTGATGTGCTTCCGGTTACCCAATAGATGCTGTTGGAGAGATCCGGATCATTCCGCATCATCTGAGCTGTTGCATCCTTCACCATGGCTTCGAGCTCGGCGCGCGCATTGGCCGGGTCCTGCACCGAGAGTTCCAGCGTGCGAATGCCGCGCGATTTGGCGTAATCCAACACCGGCTTGGACTGGGTCTCGATGGCGCTGACATTGCGCGAATCCACGAGGATCGCGATGTTGCGCAATTTCGGCTTAAGATCATGGACATAGGCCATCTGAACATCGATCGGCATGTTCAGCGATGTGAAGGCGAAATTGGTGTTTGAGCCGCGATTGTATCCGGGCGACTGCCCCAGAACCACCGGGTCTTTCGAGCAGACCGACACCACGGGAATGCGCCCCCCGCGATAATTTTCCCAAAGCCAGGCCGTGGTTTCGGAGCCCATTGCAAGGATCAGATCGTAATTGCCCGCCTCCGACCGCTTCATGATCGCACGGCCACGCGCCGGATCTTTCAGGAAGTTCATCGCCGTAAAGCTGGCATCGATCAGCTTGTCCTCAAAAACGTTCAGGATCTTGGTGATCGAGATATCATAGGCGGATGACGGGCGCGGATACATGACAAGCACCCGCTTGCGGACACCTGAAGCCGGGCGGCGGATCGGCTCAAGCTCCACGTGGTTGGGGTTCTCGGTCGCCTCCACAACCCATTTCTCGAGAATGCGGGGCGAGTATTTGAACCAATCCCAGTAATTCGGGTTCGGGCTTGGAGCGTTGCCGGCGGGCTGCTGGGCGAGAGTTGGGAGCGGCGACGCCAATGCCGGAAGCCCCAAGGAGAGTGCCGCGGCTCCGCGAACAAAGGAGCGCCGGTCAATGGACGGGTACGGATTGCGCATGGTTCAAGCCCTGGCCTCAGAGGAGAGCTGAATGCCATCCTCGCCGTCTGCATCAGAATGGGAAACGAAGATGGCACCCAGAATGAAGATCCCGAGCCCGATTGCGCCGAGGACCATCCAGGTCGCGCCGAAGATCACGAACAATTGGCCAACCAGTATTGGGCCGGCCACGTGGCCAATGCGCTCGAGGAGGCGATAGCCGGCCGCGGCACTGGTCATGCCCACCCGTTGCGAAATCTTGCTGTTCGTCACATGCGTCACGATCGGAGCATTGATGTAGCCGTGAGCGATGCCGATGGTGATGACGCCCGCGATGATCAGCGAGGTCGAGATCAGTGCCGTGCTCGTCTGGTCAAGGAAAGCCACCGCAGCGATCATCGCCAGCCCGATAGCAGTCATGGTCGAACCATTGAACAGGATCTGCTTAGTGCTGTTGTCACGATCCGCCCGCACCGAGGCAAAATGCGAAGCAATGATGACCGAGCCTGCATAGAGCATCGTAATCTGCCCGATATCCTCGCGAGCATAGCCATGTTGCGAGAGCAGAAGCGGCATCGCGAAGAGCACGACGCCCGTCAGCACTGCCTTGGCGGGAATGCCAACGAGGATGACCGTACGAGCGAAGATGCCGTTGCGGATGAGCGTTGCCATTTCACGCCACGCCGAATGCATGGTGTCGGAGAATTCCGTGCCGGAGGTCCGCGACGGCAAGCCGATCAGGGCATAAAGCAAGGTTACCGCAGCAATCAAAGCACCGAGCAGGAAGATCTTCTCGACACCAATGTAGGAGACCAGCAGCGAACCAATGGCCATGCCGGCAATCATGCCAGCCTGGAAACCGTAAACGATCGCGCCGCCAGCCTGCGTGCGCCGGCCCGGAGAAGAATTGGCGAGGATGTAAGCCTGCACACCGATGAAGAGGATGCCCTGCCCAACACCCGAGAGACCGCGGGCAAAGACGGTTGTCCAGAAGTTCACACCCATCGACATCACGAAGAGCCCGGCACCGGCGAGCGCCAATCCTACGATGATGAGGTTCTTTGCCCCGAACGAGCGCTCGACACGACCCGACGGGTAGAGCGAGACCGCAAAGGCAAGATAATAGGCGACGAATGGAAGGGATGCCCAGCCGGCGGAGAGCCCCATAGAGGCGGCCGAGGCCTTCATCAATGGCGGCAGGAACGCGTAGCTCAGATGCTCCACGAACACGGCGAGGAAGAAGACGGGCTTGACGAGGTTGATGGTTGCCCGCTCCTCATCTTCCGTCCACTGGCCTTCCAGTCTGGAATCAGCAAGTTTCTTGAGTGAGCGGGCAAGGCCCATGAACAAGGCCGCGAAGAAGGCCGAGGCCACGAACAAGGCCGTGAAATTCTTAACACTGCGGAAAATCTGCTGGTAGACGATGTCTCGCGGCAACGCGACCTTCACCAGCACTTCGCGAGCTGCGCTATCCGGCGAAATCTTCACCGTGTACTCGTAATCGTCCGTGCGATGATCCCATTCCGTGCCCCGGCGAGCCGGATCGGCATGTGCCCGGATTTTCCCGTCCACAATGAGAGCAGCCGAGCGGATGTCCGGGTTGAGGCGCTTGTACTCGCCAAATAGCGGGATGATGCCGACGATATCGTCGAACTGGATGTTGTAGGTGACGATATCGTCAAGTCGCTGGCTGAGGCTGTCGGCCAATGACTTCGCGCGCGCCTGGGCACCCTGGGCATAGACAGTCACAAGCGTGCCGACCACGAAGGCCGCAACAATCAGGAATGAGGCGACAAAGCTGCCTGCCACCCAGCGGCTGCGCGCATGAGGCGTGAGGCCGTTGAAGAAGAAGAATACAAGCAGCGCGAAGCCCACTGACACGCAAGCGCCGGCATACACGACCTGTCTGAAGGCCGTTTCGACCCGCTCGGTCACTTTCTCCGAGGGCACGGTCAGAACGACATGCCCCACCTGCTCGAAGCGGTTACGGACCGGGAGCACAACCTGGAAGGCTTCCCCAGAATGACGCACGGTCACGACGGAGTCATTGACCTTGATGCTCTCCGTCACCCGCGGGAAAATCTGCGCGACCCCCTCGCCCGACAGGAAGGTCCGTTCGCCGGTGGCTGAAAAAAAGCTGACTGAATCGATCAGCGGATCGCTCTTTACCATTGGATCGGAGAGCTGATTGAAACCGATGAACTGGTGAGCCGGAAGACCGGGTCGCACGAAGGTCTCCAGCGCGGTCTGAACGACCTGTCCCTGCGCGATCAGCTTCTCGATCTGGAACCGTTCGTAGTTGCGGCGTGCTTCGCCCAGCGCAACATAGATCAGCAAAACCATTGAGATCGCCGCCACCACCAGCATGACGAAGGCATCAACAAGGCGCTTGCCAAGAGGAAGATCGTGGGAATGGTTCATGACTGAATGACCCTTCAGATGAGCCGCGCAAGGCGATCAGCTACACCGCGACGCTCGCTCAGAAGAACATCGATCCGATCCGCCAAGATGGACATGATGAGGTCGTCATAGGTCATGCCGAGCTTAGGTAGCCCGATGCAGACCAGTGAGGTCACGCCAGTGCCCGGCATTTTCAGATCCGGCTTCGGGTTGGCCTCCAGAACATAGAGATTGCCAGCCTCGTCCGCGCGGATATCAGCGCGGATCAGGGTTTCGATCCCCAGTTCCAGGAAGATGCGCTGCGCGAGCTTCGTGAGGTCGTTGTGCAGCCCTGGTTCGATCGCAGGGTCGATTTCGAAGGCACGCTCACCGGTAATCGGCTTCACATCCATGGACGTGAACACCTTCTCGCTGGCATCGAGCTTGCGCTCGAGAAGCGAGAATACGAACGGTCCGTTGAGCCGCTCGATCCGGCCATGGCGATGGATGACCGGGCCGGCGGCCGCCACGCAGAATTCCCGACCCCCAAGGAAGCGCTCGATCAGCACATGGTTGCGGGTGATCTCATAGATCTCGCGCACGACATCCGCGAGGCCATCGGCATGTTCCACATAGGTCACGTGCAGTGAGGCGCGGCCGCTTGTCGGCTTCACGATGAAGGGGCCGGAATAGCCCACGAAGGCGTGGCGGAAGGCCAGATCGCGTGTTGGATCGTTCGGGCTGATGCCAGGCTGCCAGACGCAGAACTGGGCTGTCGGAATGCCGACGGCACTGACCTGCCGCTTGAAGACATGTTTGCTGTCGAGGATGGCCGCCGTGATCGGGTCGTGCCCGACATAGGGAATGCCGAACAGCTCGAGCATCGCGGGTGCATGCGCCACCGAACAATGGCCCTGAACGCCCCCGCTATTCAACCAGGCGAGATGCGCATCGAAAGCGCGAAGGTTTTCGCCCAGCCGCATGTCATCCGGGAAAAGTTCGATATGGCGGCAGCCAAGCCGCTTGAGGGATGCAGCAATGTCCTCCGCAACTTTCTCATAGCTCTTCCAGGATCGCGGATTCGTGGTGCTCTCGATCACGGCACCTTCACGACGCTTGTCGCCGCCAAACACCACGGCCAGGCGCAACCGCCGAAACATCTTTTCAATCTGCGCCAGAAGCTCATCTTCGCGGCCCAAGCGACGTGCGAGCGCATCATCTACTTTGCCCTGTCTCAACGAGAACATTCTGTACTACCCAACTCAAACAGGAGTTTTCTACTCCACTGCCGATTGAGTTATTCTTCGAGTTTGTGAAAATCCCCTTAAGTGCTGAAACGGTTCAGGATTTCATTGATAACCTTGAGTTGTAGGCCCGATCGCGCCTTTGCTCGACGGGCAGCGTCCCCGCATGGAGTTGCCGCGCCCTCGCAAGCACAACAATCTGTTGTTTTTTTTCCTTTTTGCCAGCTTTGCGCCGGAACGCATCGGTCAAGCTCATGCCGAGGCTCGTCTGAAATGCTGTAGGAAAACGATTAACTGTGCTATCAATCTTCTTGGATCTGGATCATTTCACCCCCTGTTCTCATGCAGGTGCATGCCCTGAATCCGGTCAATCGGAACCGCGCTGGATTTGCCGGACGGCTCAACTTCCGAGAAGGATGAGCTCTCATGAGCATCCCTCCTGATGGGCTGCGATCACTTCGATCGCCGCCAAGATCGGCTGCGCGGCGCAAACGCGGAACGAATGGGTGAAGAAGGCCGAGGTCAATGCGGGCAAGCGGGCTGGCGTGCCGACCGAGATGGCCGCGCGCATGAAGGCGCCTGGACGCGAGAACCGCGAACTCCGGCAGGCCGATGAGATCAGGCCGATGAGATCCTGCGCGAGGCGAGCGGGTATTTCGCGCTTCCTGCCGGCACATGAAGTCATTCGCCTGTCGGGCAAAGGGCGGAGCTCGACCGCCCGCTTCGGAAGCGACCTCCTGCATGGAGGTCCACGTGGAGATCGGCGGGATCGAGCCGATCCCCGCCTTCGCGGGAACAAGCGCACAGAATGCTGCGGATCGCCCCCTCCAGCTCGCACGAATACAGGCGCCGCAAGGCCGATCCTGATCTTCACTCCGCGCGGGCGAAGGAAGACGAGCGGCTGTCGAAGGAGATCGTCCAGGTCCACGCCAGGCACTTCGGCGTCTATGGGGCGAAGAAGGTCCCGCGCTTTGCGCAATCCCTTCGGGATGAATTCAACCGGGAAGGCTTCAAGGTCGGTCGCGACCGCTTCGCCCGGTTGCATGGCATGACCGGCGGACCCGTTCGCCGATGACAGGCCAGACAAACAACACGGACGGTGCTGTTGGGAATGTCAGGCGACCTTCCGCTGGCGGTGCAACGCCTGATGCAGGGGGTCTGAGAAGCGGAAGAGCCCGCTGGCGGCCTGATCCATCTGGTTCAGCGCGGCGAGGTCTGGCATCCAGCGGGAGAGATCCGCTGAAACCTGCGCGTAGCTGCGATCCTTTTCGAACTGCGTCCAGGGCCAGTCGCTGCCCCAAAGCAGGCGTCGCGGTCCCAGCGTTGCCAGCAGCGCCCCGGCGAGCGGTGCCACATCCAGACCGTGGCAGCGATAGCCTGCGGAAAGCTTCACGAACGTGCGGCCGGTCTCGCCTTCGCGCAGAAGCGCACGAAAACCAGGATCGCGCAGGCCGAGCCGCGGATCGGGAAGGCCGAAATGATCAATCACGATATGCCCTTCGAAGTGCTCCATATGCCGGAGCGCGGTCGGGATCGCCGCGCCCGGTGCCTGAATTTCGACATGCCAGCCCAAATTGGCGACACGCTTCAGGAGGGACCGGGCATCCGGCACGCCGATTTCGGCGATATCCCTGCCGATCATGTTGAAGCGGATGCCCACAACCCCGCGCTGGTTCATATCGATCAGGGCGTCGTCGGAAATATCATGCGGCACAACGACAACACCGCGCAGCGCTTGCGAGTAGATGTCGAGGCTCTCAAGGAGGTAGCTGTTGTCGTAGCCAAGGAAAGACGGCTGAATGAGGACACCGCAGCCGATATCGTGATCGCTGAGCACCCTCATGTAGCGCGCGAGGCTGGCATCATATCCCGGCGTGTAGCGTCGATTGGCCACCATCGGCAGCGAACGCAAGAAGACATGCGCGTGAGTATCGATAAAGGGCATGGCGTTCAGGAAAGCTCCGGCAACCAGTATGGTAACCAAATTCTAAACGCCGTCTTGCTTCTTGCAACAAATGGCTTGAGAAATGGTTATCAGGCACCGTTATGGCACCCCGGTGCTTCTTTCTGGAGGTTTCCCATGCCTTTTCGGACCTTTTCCTGCCGCATGGCTTCTTTTCTCGCCTTGGCCTTGATGGCAGCTCCGGCTGTTGCCGAGACCTATCCCGCCCGCCCTGTGACAATGATTGTCCCTGCGCCGACTGGCGGTGGCACGGATGTGTTTGCGCGCGTTCTGGCCGAAATCGTGGAGACGGAGCTCAAGCAGAAGTTCGTGGTTGAAAATCGCGCCGGCGCGGGCGGCACGCTCGGCACGACGCAGGTCGTGACCGCAAGGCCGGACGGTTATACGATCGGCTTCATCTGGAATTCGCCGTTGACCACCAGCCCGCACAGCCTGAACGTGGCCTACACACCGGATTCCTACCGTGCAGTGATGTCGATCGGCTTTTCGTCCTACGTTCTCTGCGCCCAGCCGGGTTTCCCGGCGAAGGACGTCAAGGAGATGATCGCGCAGCTCAAGGAGCCCGGGGCAAGGTTTACCTACGGGAATGATGGCGTCGGGGGCACCATGCAGCTTGCCGCCGAGCGTGTTTTCCGCGAACTCGGGATCAAGTTGCGCGGCATTCCCTTCGCGGGTGCCGGCGAAACCGCCAAGAACTTTCTCGGTGGCCATGTCGATTTCTATGGTGGCTCCATTCCGCCGATTCTCGAGCATGAGAAGGCGGGAAAGGCGAAATGCCTGCTCCTCACGTCTTCGGGCCGCAACAGCGCGCTTCCCGCCGCGGCCGGTCTTTCGGAAATTGGCATGCAGAAGGCAGAAACCGTGCTCTGGTGGGGGCTGATTGTTCCGGCAGGCGTGCCCGACAACGTTCATCAGACGCTCGAAAAGGCCTTCATCGCAGCTGCGGCATCCGACAGGTTCCGTGACACCATGGCGAAGCAGGGCGCCACCTTGCGGGTATTGCCGGGCAAGGCGACCGATGCTCTCATTCGGGATGAGCTGAAGGCTCTCGGCGAGGTGGCAGCATCGCTCGGCATCCAGCGCAAGGCTCAGTAACGGGCAGGGTTGCGGCAGGCAGGGGGAACAGCCATGGCAGGCATGACGGTGGCGCGCTGGAAAGCCGAGATTTTCGGCAGTGGCCTTCTGGCCGGGATCGGCGGTTTTTTTTTGTCTCTGCCCGGCGACTACCGCCCCCGGATGAGGCCGGAATTCCCGGTGCAGGCACTGTTCCGGCCGCTCTCGGACTCGTTGTCCTGATTTGTGGTCTTGTCCTTGCGATTGAAGCCTTCCGCAAGGCAGACCGGGCCGTCCTGGATGTCGGAGGAAAGAAGCAGGCGGTCGCGCTCGCCTGCCTTATTCTGGGCGCGGCCTTTTTCGAAGCCGCAGGCTTCATGCTCTCGACATTCCTTTTCCTCGGCGCCGGGTTCATGATGCTGGGCAATGCCCGCTGGCAGCGGGCATTGCCGGCCGCAGCGTTCGTCTCGGTGCTGTTGTGGCTGATCTTCACCAAGTTGCTCGGGGTCGGGCTACCCTTCGGCATGATCGCGGAAATCCTGTTTCGCTGAGACCGTTTCAGCACTCCTTTCATCGGACGGCAAAGCGTCATGGATTCCTGGAATTTTCTGCTCAACGGTCTTTGGATTGCCTTGCAGCCGAAGAACCTGCTTCTTTGCTTCATCGGGTGCTTCTGGGGGTCGATTGTCGGCGTGTTGCCCGGCCTCGGCCCGCTTGCCGGCATGGCGCTGCTCCTGCCGCTGACCTTCACGCTCGACCCTTCCGGGGCCATCATCATGCTATCCGGCATCTTTTACGGAGCGATGTATGGCGGTTCGACCACCTCCATCCTGATGCGGATTCCGGGTGAAGCAGCGTCGGTCGTCACCTGCATTGACGGCTACGAGATGGCGCGCAAGGGCCGAGCTGGTGCGGCGCTTTCGATCGCGGCGATCGGGTCGTTCGTGGGCGGTGTTGCTTCAGTTTTCGGCCTGATGCTGCTGGCACCGCGCCTCGCCAATGCCATGCTGGCAATCGGACCTGCGGCAGAATTCACCATCCTGCTCTCGGCTTTGGGTATCTCGATCTTTGCTGCGAGTGGCCCGCTCCTCAAGACATTTGCGATGATCGCGCTGGGGCTGGTTCTGGCCATGATCGGGCTCGACCCCTTGACCGCTGCGCCGCGTTTTACCTTCGGAAGTCTCAATCTCGCCGATGGCCTGAGCTTCGCTGCAATGGCGATCGGGCTGTTCGGCGTGTCCGAAATCCTGATGTCCTTCGGCCAGAGCTTTGTGCAAAGGCCCAAGGCTCCCGCCTTGCACGAAATGCTGCCCACCCGCCAGGAGTTGAAGGAAGCTGCGATGCCCACGATACGCGGGTCATTCATCGGTTTCCTGTTCGGAATTGTCCCAGGGGTCGGGCATATCGTCTCGACCTTCAGCTCCTATGCCGTGGAAAAGGCCCTGTCACGCAAGCCCGAGGAGTTCGGCAAGGGCGCTGTGGCGGGCGTAGCCGGGCCCGAGACCGCCAACAACGCAACAACGGGCGCAGCGATGATTCCCCTGCTCGTTCTTGGAATTCCTGCCATTCCGGTTACAGCGGTCCTGCTCTCGGCCCTTACTATTCATGGGGTGCAGCCAGGGCCGATGCTGATTGCCCAGCATCCACAGATCTTCTGGGGGCTCATTGCGTCCATGCTGATTGGCAACCTCATGCTGGTGGTGCTGAATCTGCCGCTCGTCGGCCTGTTCGTCTCGATGCTGCGATTGCCCTTCGGCTATCTCGCCCCAACCGTTTTGCTGATTTGCATTATTGGCGTGTATTCCATCAAGGCATCGGGCTTTGACCTCCTCGTGATGGTCGCCTTCGGCATCCTTGGATACGGACTCCGGCTCTTGAGTTTCGACATTGCGCCACTTTTGCTTGCCTTCGTGCTGGGGGATCGGCTGGAAGTGAATTTGCGGCGCGCACTCATGATTTCCGAGGGCGACTACTCGATCTTCCTCAAGGGCCCTGCTGCCCAGCTGGCTGCAGCCACCGCAACTGTGGTGATGCTGGCAATTCTATTCCTGAAATGGCGCCAGGGCCGGAAGAGAGTTTGAACCGCCCGAAGTCTTTTCTAGAGCGCAAACCGATCTGATTGAATCAGATCTGGCGCTCTATCTTCTTGTTTTCGCATCCGCTTTTTCCGCCAACCGGTATCCACTTGGCGGGCGGATGCTCTAGAGCATTTTCCGATCCATCGGATACCGGTTGATCGAAGAAAATGCGTGAAACAACAAGAAACGGGAACGGACGATCTGATTCAATCAGATCGGATTCCGCTCCAGGTCTTGGATGTCCCGGTTTATTGAATTGGGGTTGACCCGGCTTCGTGGACAAAGGTTGACGTGAGACTCGGAGATTGATTCACGGCTTGTTCTTGGAAGAAGCCTTGAGCGATCGGATCGGTCTGGCGGATGAGGAATGGGCGGTTCAGTCAGCGTCCGGACCGCGCCCTTGCGTTCCCGCCCCAGCGCGAGGGCTTCGCCCGTATCACGCATGATCGCTACCACTTCCCCGGTCTCGGGCAGCACGGTTTCACGCGATGTATGTCGACAAGAAGGAGTCGCGCTGCTCGAACTCGCGCGGGACGCCCAAAGGCTGTTCGCGAAGCAGGAATTGCGCGAAAAACGCCGCCTGCTCAATTTCCTACTATCGAACTGCTCTTGGGAGGATGGGAAGGTGGTCGCCACTTTCCATCAACCCTTTGACATGCTTGCGGAAAGGATCGTCGAGACCCAGAACGAAAACGCGCCTGAAGACGTTTCCGAGCGCGTTTTTGAAAAATGGCTCCTCGAGCTGGACTCGAACCAGCGACCATTCGATTAACAGTCGAACGCTCTACCAACTGAGCTATCGAGGAATGCCTTGGAAGGCGATTTAGAAAAATCGGACGCCGATTGCAATCCCTGAAATCACATTCGTTGAGTCAAGATTTGCTGAAACTGGCCGCGCCCGTCGATAATTCGTCAGGAAAGAGGAAGTCGCGTCGCCGGGGCGCTTGCGCATTCAATCACGCGCTTGTTATAGGGGTCTTCGGTTGCAGTTGGTGGCCTCGTGGCGGAGTGGTGACGCAGAGGACTGCAAATCCTTGTACGGGGGTTCGATTCCCTCCGAGGCCTCCAGAATCGCATATCCGGGCCGGCGCCCGTGGGCCGGAACGGTTCACTCGAGGGAAACATCGCATGCCGGACCTGTCGCAAACGCGCCGCGTGATGGTCGATAACCAGATCCGCACCTTCGATGTGACGGATCGCGATGTGCTCGCGGCTTTCGATGTGGTTCCGCGCGAGCGTTTCGTGGAGCCCGCCGATCTTGCGCTCGCCTATTCCGATGCAAAGCTCTTCGTGAAGGGCGCGCATGAAAGCCGGGCGCTGTTGGTGCCGTTGGTGCTTGCCCGTCTTGTGCAGGCGCTGGCCCCGAAAGCAGGCGAAACCGCCCTCGATTGCTTCGGCGGCCTCGGATATTCCGCTGCAATTCTGGCCAAAATCGGCCTCAAGACGACTTTCGCCGAGACTGATGCCGGCCTGGTGGGCCGTGCGGTCGAGGCGCTGGCCGGCCTGGGCGGGCCGGTGCGCATTCTGCCGGCCCAGCCGATCACGCCCGGCGTGGCGCCGCTGGATGGCCAGAAATATGATGTGATTCTCGTCAATGGCGCGGTCGAGCGCGAGCCGGCTGCCTTGCTGGATCGCCTGAAGGATGGTGGCCGCCTCGGAATCATCGTCCGGCAAGGGCGAGCGGCTGAGGCGCGCATTTACCTGCGTAGCGGCGGTGCGGTGTCGCACCGAATTGCGTTCGATGCGCAGGCCCCCGTGCTGCCGGGCTTCCAGAGAGAGCCGGGCTTCGTTTTCTGAGGCCATCCAGCCGCCGCGCTTCGCTGCGGGATTCCTCATAGATTTCATCATTTTGTTACACTATCGCATGATCTGTGCCTTTTGGGAAACAGGTGAAAGCGAATCGCCGCCGGTGAGCCCAAGAAAGCTCTAAGAAGGTGTTTACAGCGGCAATTTGTAGGCTAGAACGAAAATGGTCGTCGGATTCAAATTCTTGACCGACCCTTTTGTTGATTGCCATTGAGCCTACCGGTTTCTGCGAATCGGCGCAGGTTTCTCGGGGAGTTTTCATGCGGCGCGCATCGGCTTTGGCCTTTGGATTGATGTTGGCGGTTTCTCCGCTGGCTCTGTCGTCTGCCTCCGCGCAAACGCTGGAAGCGGCGCTTTCGAGCGCCTACCGGTCAAATCCGGATCTGAATGCGACGCGGGCAAGCCTCCGTGCGGTGGACGAGGGCATCGCGAGTGCCATGTCGGGCTACCGGCCGCGCATCACCGGCTCGGCGGATTACGGCTATTCAGTCACCGATACGCGTTCGCGCGGCCAGCGGACCACGACCGATCTCAACCCGGCTGGCCTTGGCCTCTCGGTTTCCCAGACCCTCTATAATGGCGGGCGCACCGGCAACTCCGTGCGCGCGGCCGAATCGAATGTTCTCGCCTCCCGCGAGACCTTGCGGAACACCGAGCAGAACACGCTGCTCGATGCCGTGACCGCCTATATGAACGTGCTGCGCGACACGGCGATCCTCAGCCTGCGCCAGAACAACGTGAATGTGCTCGCCGAGCAGGTTCGGCAGACGAAGGACCGGTTCGCTGTGGGGGAGGTGACCCGCACCGACGTGGCCCAGGCCGAGGCCCGCCTCGCCGGTGCGCGGTCGGATCTGGCGGTCAGCCAGTCCAATCAGCGCGGCTCTGTCGCCCGCTTCAAGCAGGTGACGGGCATGGACCCGAAGAAGCTTTCACCGGTTCAGCCGGTCGCGGCTTCCCGCCTGCCGAATTCCCAGGGCGAGGCCGTGAATCGCGCGCTGCGCGATCATCCGGTCATCTCGGCGGCCCTTCATGGCGTGGATGCGCAGCAATTGCAGGTGAAGGTCGTGGAGGGTGAGTTGCTGCCCACCGTTACGCTGACGGGTTCGTTGGCGCGGCGTTTTAATTCCCAGGTTCCGGATGACCGGCGCAATTCCGCTTCGGTGGTCGGCGCTGTGTCGATCCCGATCTATGATGGTGGTTCGGACTATGCCCGCTCGCGGCAGGCCAAGGAAACGCTCGGCGAACGGCGCATGCAGGTGGATTCGGCGCGCGATCGCGTCGTCGCTGCGGTGATCGCCTCCTGGGCGCTGATGGAAGCTACCAAGTTCCAGATCGAAGGTGCTGCGGCGCAGGTGCAGGCGGCCGAAATCGCGCTCAACGGCGTCCGTGAGGAATATAAGGTGGGCCAGCGCACCACCCTGGACGTGCTCAATGCCGAACAGGAACTGCTGAACGCCCGTGTTGCACAGGTGACCGCGCAGCGCGACCGCGTGGTCGCGAGCTATGCGGTGCTTTCCTCCATCGGCCAACTCTCGGCGCGCTCTCTCGGCCTGAAGGTCGCGACCTACGATCCGAAGGTCAATACCGAGCAGGTGCAGGACAAGTGGTTCGGCCTGCGCACGCCCTCGGGAGAATAAGCGAACTTTCCCCAGCCTTGTGATGCTGCGCATCGGCGGGGCTCTTGATCGAGAGCGCGAGAGCCGCGATTCTTTCCAGGTGATTCTAAACGTGTTGTGGAGGTCTTGTCCGCAGACGGCTTTTCGAATCGCGAGGGGGCCGCTCGGGACTCCTGACCGTAACGGAGTGATTCATGGCCAATAATGCCGCCGCCTTCCAGCCAGGCCAGCAGCCGGGCGCCGAGCCGTCGATGGAGGAAATCCTTGCCTCCATCCGGCGCATCATCGCGGATGACAGCCTCGGCAAGAAGAAGGACAACACCCCTGCTGCTGCTCCGCCTCCACCCCCCCCGGCGCCCGAACCCGTTGCGATCGAGCCCGATGAGGATCTTGATGCAGACGTGCTTGATCTTGCCGGGGTCGCGACCCTTGCCGATGAGCCTCATGAGGACGAGGTGATGATCGGCGAGGCCGAGGATGCCATGGCCGAGCCGCAGGAATTCGCGGGCCGACCGGCACCCGTGCGTGCGATGGTCATGCCGCCGCCGCCGGCTCCGGCGCCGTTGGCGACGCCGGTGCCGATGCAGCAACATATCCTGGGTCGCGAGACGAGCGGTCTCGTGGCCAATGCCTTCGCGCAACTCTCGCGCAACGCGCCCATGCCGGCGCCGGGCCGCAGCCTTGAGGATATGGTCGCCGACATGCTGCGTCCCATGCTCCGCGAATGGATGGACAACCACCTGCTGGGCATTGTCGAGCGCCTGGTGAAGGCCGAGATCGAGCGCGCGGCGCGCGGCGGCTGATTGTTGCCGAAAAGCGGTTTCCGGTTTTCGGGCGAGCAATCAGCCCCCGGGAAAGAAGCCGCGCATGGCGCGGGAAGTGATTGTTGCCGAAAAGCGGTTTCCGGTTTTCGGGCCATCAATCAGCCGCCGGGAAAGAAGCCGCGCATGGCGCGGCACCTCATTCCCTGAGCTTGACGCACCGATCCATCGCGTTATTGCCAAAGATACGGTTCGGGCGTCCCACCGGGGCGCCCTTTTTTGTCGTGCGGGACTCTCCCGTTCGAGTGAGTGACGGATTTCGCCGAGATGATGGACAAGACCTTCGACCCCGCGCGCATTGAGGCCCGCTGGAGCGCCGCATGGGAAAAGGCCGGTGCCTTCAAGGCGGGCCGGGTGCAGGCCGAGCCCTATACCATCGTCATTCCGCCGCCAAACGTCACCGGCTCGCTGCATATGGGCCACGCGCTCAACAACACCTTGCAGGATATTCTCTGCCGCTACTGGCGCATGAAGGGCCGCGATGTGCTCTGGCAGCCGGGCACGGACCATGCGGGCATCGCCACGCAAATGGTGGTGGAGCGGCAGATGGCCGAGCGGGGTGAGCCAAGCAGGCGCGAGATCGGCCGCGCGGCCTTCCTCGACAAGGTCTGGGCCTGGAAGGAGGAGAGCGGCGGCACCATCATCAACCAGTTGAAGCGGCTCGGCGCCTCCTGCGATTGGAGCCGCGAGCGCTTCACCATGGGCAACCGCGCGGATGGCGAGAAGGGCCAGATGCAGCGCGCCGTGCTGCAATTCTTCGTGACGCTTCATGAGAAAGGCCTGCTCTACAAGGCGAAGCGCCTCGTGAACTGGGACCCCAAGCTCCTCACCGCCATCTCCGATCTCGAGGTCGAGCAGCGGGAAGTGAAGGGGAATATGTGGTATTTCCGCTATCCGCTCGCGGGTGTGGAATTCAACCCCGAGGATGAGCGCACCTACATCACCATCGCCACCACGCGCCCCGAGACCATGCTCGGCGACGGCGCGGTGGCGGTGCATCCCGGGAACGAGCGCCTCAACTGGATGATCGGCCGCCAAGTGATGCTGCCACTCGTCAACCGCCTCATTCCTGTGATCGCCGATGAATATGCCGACCCCGAGAAGGGAACCGGCGCGGTGAAGATCACGGCCGCACATGATTTCAACGATTATCAGGTTGCCAAACGCCATGATGTGCCGCTCATCAACCTGATGACGCCAACGGCGCAGATGGTGGATGAACCGCATATGCCGGCGCAATATCGCGGGCTCGACCGCTATGAGTGCCGCAAGCGGGTCGTGGCCGATCTCGATGCGCTGCA
>NZ_JBJTDY010000139.1:0-2759 GCF_046092605.1 Rhabdaerophilum sp.
GGGCGGTATGAGGACGGGGTCATCCGGGCCGGCGCCATCGCCACCGTCTTCTGGGCCATAGCACATTCGGAACTTGGGTAGGTCGTGGCCGCCTGCGGCGCATTTAGCACGCAGGCAGGCGGCCATGACCGGGCCGCAGAACCTCTTACAGTGGTTATTCCAACCACCACCAAAGAGGAGCAGCCTGACCATGGCCAAGGTACATTCTATCGCACAGGAAGCTGTGCTCGTCGCGATCGATATCTCGAAGAAACGCAATGACGTACTGATACAGATCCCGGGATCGACACGACGGCGGCGGCTGACCGTTCTCAACCAACGCGCTGAACATGACCGCTTCATAGATCAGCTGAAGTCATTTGAGCGACCTGTTCTCGCCGGCTTCGAAGCGACCGGCAATTATCACAGGGCACTGGCATGGCGCCTGGTCGATGCTGGGATCGAGACGCGCCTGATATCCTCGATGGCACTCGCTCGGCAGCGAGAAGCCATCCACAACGGATGGGACAAGAATGATCCAAAAGATGCTCAGGTCATCCTGCACATGCTGGCGACAGGCGTGAGCCAAACCTATCAGGACCCTCTCGCTGCAGGTCTTGCCGATATTCAAGAAGTTTCCAAGACGCATGAAGCCGTATCGCGGGCAAAGACGCAGACCATTCACCGGATTCTGACGCATTACCTTCCACTCTATTTTCCCGAGATTGAGCGGTTCCTTAACAGCTCCAGGCGCGATTGGTTCTTTGCCCTGTTGGAGAAGTTTCCAACGCCGGCGTCGATCACGGCCTTGTCTCCGGAAGACTTCTCGATGGCAGTCTGGGACATTGTCGGCAAGAAGACCTCAAAAGCGAGATTAATTAACGACATCTACGAAACAGCAAAAGAATCAATCGGCTTGCCTATCCCAATCGACAGCAAAGCGATCGCAATGTTCCGAATGGTACTGGCAGAGGCGCGCAACCTGAACCGTCAGCGCGACGCGATCGAGGCGGAATCTGAAGCGCTGCTGGGCGGAACTCGTGATTATGAAGCTCTCAAACAGATCCCAGGTATTGGCCCGATCATCTCATTGACCATTCTAGGTCCTGTTGACGAAGTGACTGACCCACAGTCTGGCCGATGCGATAAGGATGAAGCCGAGGTAGCTGTCGGCGGTCTTGTCGTATCGTGTGGCCAGTCTGCGGCTGTGCTTGAGTTTTGAGAAGCAGCGTTCGACGAGATTTCTGAGGGCGTAGAGGGCCCCGTCGATCGGTCGTTGGACCTTGCGGTTGGACTTGGGCGGGATGACGGGGGTCGCGCCGCGGGCCTTGAGGTCTTCGAGGATGGCGTCGGCGTCATAGCCCCTGTCGGCGAGCATCACCTTCGGCGGCGGCCCATCCTCGGCCATCAGCGGCTCGTAGCCCTTCACGTCATTGGCCTCGCCGCCGGTCAGGACGACGGCCACCGGCAGGCCCAGGCCGTTGGCCCTCAGGTGGATCTTGGTCGAGAAGCCACCTCGAGAGCGGCCAAGACCTTCGCCTTCAGGACCTGACGCTTTTTTTGGGCGCCGGCGGCATGCTGATGGGCGCGCACGATGGTCGAGTCGATCATCTGAACGCTGTCCTGGCCCTGGCCGCTCTCGTTGAGCGCCGCCAGCATCACATCCCAGACGCCCGCCAGCGTCCAGCGCCGGAACTGACGGTAGACCGAACTCCACTTGCCGAAGTGGTCGTGCAGGTCGCGCCAGGCCGAACCCGTCCGCGCGATCCAGAAGACGCCGTCCAGCACCCGTCGGTGGTCCCTCGGCCGCCGCCCGCGCCGCGGACCCGTCTCGATCACGAATGGCGCGAAGAACGCCCACTCCTCGTCCGACATCAGGTTGCGAACCATCCACCGCTCCCGCAAAGAGCAGCCTTGAATCAGCGATCACGCGATTTGGGAATCCACTTCGTCAACAAGACCTAGCTGAAGCTGGCGACTTGAGGCGGTTCGGCCATCACCGTCAATTCCTCAAGTTCTGCGGCCTCGACCTGTCCACACATCAGCCTGGTACGTTCCGTGGGCAGACGAAACTTTCGAAGTTCGGGAACGCGAGGCTACGCAAGGCGCTCTGGATGGCAGGTCAGGTCGCGATCCGCCAGAAGGAAAACAGCTTCAGGGACAAGTACACGCGCTATATCGCCAAAGATCGGGATAACGCCGATCTCAAACGCAAAGCGCTTTCAGCGGTTACCGCAAAGATGGCGCGCACTGCACATGCCGTCATCAAAAGCGGAAAACCTTACCGGCCCTTCTACGAGGGGCCGGTGCCGGGCGGGAGAACCTCTCTCTGATGGGCCGTTGAGGCGCCGCTCGTTGAGGCGACCTCGTAGATAATGTTTGGGTCTTCCGCTCGGATCGGCATCCCGTGTTAAGGACGGTGAGGACCAGCGACAACACTTCGCATGGATCCTGTGTTTGCTATGGCCGAGAGCTCTTCCATTGTTGCGGAAGCCCACCCGGCAATTGACTTCAATGCCCGTATCTGAAAACTACGGGACGAGGATCTGCGCCCGCAACTTGCCTGCGTATCCGAATGTAGGACGTTGTCGGTCAGTACGGTGTGGATCTTGTAAGGGACGGCTTCGATCAACCGGAGTAGGAAGTCGCGCGAAGTTGCGGTTCTGGAGTTTTCGTGCAGTTCGACGAACGCGAACTTGCTGGTCCGGTCGATCGCCACAAACATGCAGAGTTTGCCTTGCTCGGTGCGCACCTCGGCCATGTCGATGTGGAAGTCGCCA
>NZ_JBJTDY010000140.1:0-55637 GCF_046092605.1 Rhabdaerophilum sp.
GCGAGCGCAAACCCGTCGAGCATCAGTTCGAACGTGCCGAGATGGCCCTTGGCCTGCCGGATGACGCCGCAGGCGATCGGAAAGTCGCGGTTGCGCGGCGGCACCACGGCGCCGGGCTTCGCGAGCATCACGGTGATATCCAGCGTATCGGCGAGGCGCGCCGCGACCTCAAGGGCCACCTCGTCGCGACCATAGACCAGCGTCACGCCCTGGCTTTCCATCGTGAAGAACGGCAGCGCCGGCATGGGCAATTGCGCGGTCGCGAGCAGCGCCGCCATCTTCGGGCCAGCCGTGGCCCCCTCGCTTCCCCAGCCTGCGCGGTCGCGGATGTCGACGAAACGCGCCTCGCCCGCGAAGCCCGCTTCGGAAAGGCCGGTGCGCAGGCTGGCCTGCTCCTGCTCGCAGGCGATGGTGACCGTGCTCGCGCCCGCGAATCGACCGAGCAGATGGCGATCCGCGCCACAGAGCTGCGAACAGGCGACGATCGCCGGCTCCTGCCCGGCCGCCTTCAGTCCGCGGGTGATCACCGCCTCATCGGGTGAGAAAGTCCGCTCGCAGGAGCAAAGCGCCAGAATCGCGCCCTTGCGCGGCGTGGAGGAAATGTCTGCCATCATGTCCCTCGGGCGGGCGCGGGGTGTTGGTTGTTCCGTTCTTGGCCCCCGGCCCTTGTCGTTCGAACAAAAACGTTCAAATAACGCTAGGGCCGGAGAAGCAAGGGGGCAAGGCAAGAGAACCCCGCTGGCCAAAACGAGGGGGGAGGGCGGTTCAACGCCCCGCATCGCATGCTGACGAATGCCGAAACCACGAAATTCCCGCCGCTGGTGAAACCCTGTCGCCTGCGCGAGATCGAGGATTCCTTTGAGATCGCAAAGGCGCGCGCGGCCGAGTTTGGCGCGGGCTCGATGTTCTATGTCGGCCGCTTCGCGCTGATTGATTTCGCGCTCGTGCTGGAGCCGGAGGAGCCGCTGCGGCTTTCCCGCAAGATCTTGTTTGCTGGCATGAATGCTCTGGCCGAGACGCTCGCAAACATCGCGCCGCCCGAATTGCCCATCGAATTCGTTTATCCCGCCTCGCTCCATTTCGATGGCGCGCTGATCGGCGGCGGGCGCATCGCCTGGCCGGAGGGGTGCGGCGAGGATGACGTGCCGGAATGGCTTGTCTTCGGCGCGATGATCCGCGCGGGCGGCATGCGCGATCTCGGCATCGGGCTTTCGCCCAGCGTCACCACGCTCGATGACGAGGGGTTCGATGCGTGGAACCCCGAGGAATTCGCGGCGAGTTTCGCCCGGCACTTCATGATCGAGGCGGATAGCTGGGCCGAGAAGGGCTTCCGCGCCATCGGCCCGCGCTATCTCGAGCGCCTGCCGAGGATGAAGGGTGATGTGAAGCGCGGCATCGACAGCAATGGCGATCTCCTCGTGCATCGCAATTCGACCGATGCCCCCGAGCGCCTGCCGCTGCTCAGCCGCATCAACCCGCCGGAATGGTATGACCCGGCGGAAAACGAGCCGCGCGGCTGAACCGGAAAGGACGATGATGAAACTCCTGCGCACCATCCGGCTCGATCCGTCCGACGCCTTTGTCTTCACCCGCGCGGCGGAAACGGGCGAATGGGCCGTGCCCGGCACGTTTCTGTTCTGGGAACGGCCGGTGGAGACGCTGATCGGCAAGGAGCGCGCGGCCTTCCGCTCCGGTCTGCTCGGCATTGCGAGCTTCGGCTGGTCGACCCTCGCGACCATCGTGGAGGCGACGGAAGAGGAGCGCGCGGCCGCCGTGGAAGCCCTCGCGCAGCGCCTGCTCACCGATTGCGGCGCGCCGGATATGGAAGCGGCACGCGCGGCGGCGGAGGCGGAAATCGCCACATCCGCTGAACTCGCGGAGCCGGTTGTCGGCACGCTCGTCGCCATCCATCGCAGCGTGGAAAACGGCGAGATCATCGAGCGCTTCCGCACCCTGCTGCCGGGCACGGATGACCGGCATGGCCGCGTTTTCGAATTCGTGGAAGAACCGGATGATATCGAGGAACAGGTCGATCTGCTCGGCCTCATGAAGGAGGGTCAGGCCCGATGAGCCAAGCCGATACCCGCCAAGCCCCTACCCGCCAAGCCCATAACCATGACCACAAGGTCGTCGCCACCGCGCCGCGCGAGGCTTCCCCCATCCATGACGATTTCTGGGTGGCGAGCGGCCATCACCTTGTGGATCGGGGCGAGGAAGGCGGGCTTGTCATCACCGATGCCTTCCTCGCAGCCTATCTCGCCCGGCCGGAACTCGTGCCGCCGGAAGAGGCCTGCCCGGTGGAGCGCGGGCTCCATGCCAGCCTGCTCGCCGAGCCGCGTCGAGTCGTGCCCCCGGATGAACTCGCTCTCGTCGCGGATGAAGATGCCCGCGAAAATCTTGGCTATTTCCTGGCCTTCCGCGATCACCTCCTGGCGCACCCGACGCTGGAAGCGGCCTATCTCGCGCTGGTCACCAGGGGCAAGCCGCGCCTGCCGGTCATCTTCATGGGGCATCTCGCGCATGTCATCGCGCGGAACGCCTTCGATGAGGTGACCGATGGCTGGGCCCTGCGCGCGGCGGAATGCTTCTACCGCGCCCAGCGCCTCACCTTCCATGAAGGCCGCGCGCTGCTCGCCGATGCCGAGACCATCGAGACCCACGAGCATGATCGCACCCATTCGCCGCTCCTCTCGATGCTGGGCGGGCCGGCGGTATCGGAGCTTGAAGTGCTGAATGACACGAATGCCGGGACCTATCGCGCCCGCTCGGATGCGCATGATCTCGTGCTCGACATCACCGATCTCGCAGGCGGCCGCGCCGCGATGGCCCGCGCCATGACGCGCTGGATCGCGCATCTCACCGGGATCGCGATCGAATTCACCCCCGTCGAGCGGTTCTCGGGCCATGATTTCGGCTGGTTCCTGTCGCTCGATCAGGATGGAACGGCCTTCTCGAACAAGGTGTGGCGGGGCGAGAACCTGGAAGACGAGGAGGCCTCGCGCGTGCTCGCCCTCTTCACCTTCACGCTGCCGGATCATCCGCGCCTCGAGGCGGGCAAGCGCGGCGCGGCCGGCTTTGCGGTGCTGGGTTCCAGCGCGGATCGCTTCGTGCGCATCAAGCCGCAGAACCTCATCGCGGGCCTGCCGCTCGCAGCCGGAGAGTGATCCCATGCTGGTGGAAGAGGTGATCCCCGTCGCCGTCATCGTGGACAAGAAGAAGGCCGCGAGCCCCTGGCTCAACCATATCTGGGTGCCGGCGCGGGTCGTGACCGGTCTGCCCGAGACCGAGCCAATGACCCTTGTGGCGCGCGATGGCGAGAACGAGAGCTATTTTGCGGGCTCGACGAGCCTCGTCTTCGCCTCCACGGAAACCGCGAATTACCGCGACAACCTGCTCACCGGCCAGCCGACGCTCTGGGTGGTTTTGCGCATGGGCGAGCTCGATGCCTATGTCAGCGTCGTCGCCGTCACGGCCGACCCGGCCGAGGGCGAGGCGCACACGGAATCGGGCTCCAACATCGTCGAGCCGCTGCCGATGCCTCCGGAGATCGCCGCGCAGCTCGCGGCCTTCGTGGACCGGCACCATGTCGAGCGCGAGTTCTTCAAGCGCAAGCGCGACCGGGTGAACCCCGATGCCCTCGCGCATCGCCGGCACGGCCGCGGAGGCGAGGCATGAGCGTGGAAGACCCGAATCGCCCGGAGGGATTTCTCAGCCGCTGGTCACGCCGCAAGCGCGAGATCGCCGCCGGGGAAGCGGCGGTCGCGCCGGTTTCCGGCTCCGAATCGGCAGAAACCCCCGCCCCGCTCGTTGAACCGGAGGAGGAGGTTGATCTGTCCCTCCTACCGGATATCGAGACGCTCACGGCAGAGAGCGACATCACGCTATTCCTGAAAAAGGGCGTGCCGGAAGCCCTGAAAAACGCCGCATTGCGCAAGATGTGGAGCGCCGATCCGGCCATCCGCGACTACATCGGACCGGTCGATTACCAGTGGGATTTCAACGATCCGATGGGGGTCCCCGGCTTCGGGCCCCTGGGCTCTGATGTCGATGTCGAGGCGCTGCTCCGGCAGGTTATCGGCGAGCCGAAAAAAGCCGTCGCAACGATCGCTTCCGAGGGCGAAACGGTCCAGAATCCGGCCATTGTTACGGAGACAGAACCATCAGCTTATACGAAAGTCGAAGAACCCTCTTCCGAAGAAGCTGACGGACAGGTTGTTGCAGCAGTAAGTCTCTCAAAAAACGACGAAAATTTTGGCTCATCGCCTTGTCCCGCTTGTGATGGGGTCGAGACGGAGCCAAGACCCCGCCGCCACGGGGGGGCATTGCCTCCGTGACCCAACGCCGCAGGCCTTGCCTGCCCATAGGAATGGCCTATTTTTTTTAAGACTAGTCTATCTTACTATGTCCTCGGTTCCGTCAGAAAACGCCGCGGGCCGGACAGATAATCAAAAGGCGGGTTTACCGCCGATCGGAGAGCAATGAGGGACTCCGGTTTACAAGCCGCGCTGCAGTCTGCGGGTGGAGCTTCCGCTCTCGCGCGCATGCTTGGCTTGGCTCAGCCATCGATTTCCGGATGGAATCGTATTCCCGCCGAGCGTGTGGCGGCAGTCGAGGCGGCTACGGGCGTTGCGCGTCATGTCCTGCGCCCTGATCTCTATCCCTCCGAAGATGGTGTGTCGGTCCCCGTGGTGCTGGATCCGATCGACGAGGCTCGCGCTCAACTTTACCTGCTTTTCGCCAATCTCCTCCTGCGCGTTCCGGACGAGCGCATCCTGATCGGCCTGCGCCAGCTTGGCGGGGATGACGGGGCGCTCGGTGAAGCATTGCGCGGGCTCGCCGCCCAGGCGGACGTTACCCGTGCTGAGGAGATCGCCCGCGAGCATTTCGACCTGTTCATCGGCGTGGGACGGGGCGAATTGCTGCCCTTCGCTTCCTATTATCAGACCGGCTTTCTCTATGAGCGTCCTCTGGTGCGCGTGCGCTCCGACATGCGCCGCCTCGGGCTGGAGCGTGGCGAGGAATTCCAGGAGCCGGAAGATCATCTCGGTTTCCTGATGGAGACCATGTCCGGCCTCATCGCCCGCCGCATTCCCAGCGAAGCGCGCGAGGAGAGGGCCTGTTTCGAGCGCCATCTGAAGCCGTGGGTCGATCGCTTCTTCGCCGATCTCGAGAAGATGGATGCGCAACCTTTCTACCGGGCCGTCGGACGGCTCGGAACAGTCTTCATGGCCATCGAGCGCGAGGCTTTTGCGCTTGATGGCGAGGTAACGCCGGATGCCGCCTGAGGCGGACCGCAATCGAGGGGAGAAGATCGCGATGACGAGCGACACGAAAAAAGTGCCCGACCGCCCGGATGAATCCCGCCGCACCTTCCTGCGGACAGGGCTTGTGGGTGCAACGGCAACCGCGATCGGCGCGGGCGCGATCGCAACGCCGGCTGCGGCCAGCGAGAGCGATTCCGAGAAGAAGAAGGCGCGGTATCAGGAAACCGCGCATGTGAAAAAATATTATCAGACCAACCGCTACTGAGGAAAACGCCATGCTCATCAAGCGCAAGGAAGGTCAGGCGCCACGCGGCGCATTCCTCTCCTCCGTCAACGGCCTCGTTGCCGAGCGGCTCGATCGCCGTTCGTTCCTGCGGCGCTCTGGCCTTGCGGCCGGTGGTCTCGCGGCTCTCGGCTCCCTTTCCGTCGGCACGGTTCGTGAGGCTCGGGCGAAGATGCCCGTCCCCGGCAAACCGGTGGATGTGAAGACCAATATCTGCACCCATTGCTCGGTGGGCTGCACGGTGAAGGCCGAGGTGCAGGAAGGTGTCTGGGTCGGGCAGGAGCCGGCCTGGGACAGCCCCATCAACCGCGGCACGCATTGCGCCAAGGGTGCTGCGGTTCGCGAACTTGTGAAGGGCGAGCGCCGCCTGAAGTATCCGATGAAACTCGTCAACGGCGAGTGGCAGCGCATCTCCTGGCAGCAGGCCTTCGACGAGATTTCGAAGAAGATGCTGGAAATCCGCCAGGCTTCCGGCGCTGATTCGGTGTGGTTCCTCGGCTCGGCGAAGTTCTCGAATGAAGGGGCCTACCTGTTCCGCAAGTTCGCGGCCTTCTGGGGCACCAACAACGTCGATCACCAGGCCCGCATTTGCCACTCCACCACAGTGGCGGGCGTGGCGAACACCTGGGGCTATGGTGCGCAGACCAACTCGTATAACGACATCCGCAATTCCAAGACCATGATCATCATGGGCGGAAACCCGGCGGAAGCGCATCCGGTCTCGCTCCAGCACGTCCTCTCCGGCAAGGAGATCAACCGCGCGAACATGATCGTGATCGACCCGCGCATGACCCGCACGGCCGCCCACGCGACCGAATATGTCCGCATGCGTCCGGGCACGGATATCCCGGTCATCTGGGGCATGCTGCACCACATCTTCAAGAACGGCTGGGAAGACAAGAAGTTCATCGAAAGCCGCGTCTACGGCATGGAGATGGTGAAGAAGGAATGCGAAAAGTGGACGCCGGCGGAAGTCGAGCGGGTCACCGGCATTCCCGGCGCCCAGCTTGAGAAGGTCGCGAAGACCTTCGCGCTCGAGAAGCCGGCGACCCTCATCTGGTGCATGGGCGCCACGCAGAAGACCGTCGGCACGGCCAATGTCCGCGCCTTCTGCACCTTGCTGCTTGCCACGGGTAACGTGGGTTCGGCCGGCACGGGTGCCAACATCTTCCGCGGCCACTGCAATGTGCAGGGCGCGACCGACCTCGGCCTCGATGTCACGACGCTCCCGCTCTATTATGGCCTCGATGCGGGTGCCTGGGGGCATTGGGCGCGCGTCTGGGAAACCCCGGTGGATTGGCTCCGCGGCCGCTTCGACACCATCAAGGCGGCGGATGGCAAGGATGTCTCCACCATGGAGATGCCGGGCATCACCTCGACGCGCTGGTTCGATGCGGTCACCCTGCCGAAGGAGCAGGTGGGCCAGAAGGACAATGTGAAGGGCATCGTGGTGTTCGGCCATGGCGGCAACACCGTCACGCGCATGCCGGAAATGACCAAGGGTCTCGAGAAGCTCGATCTCGTGGTGGTTGCCGACCCGCATCCAACCACCTTTGCGCATATCTCGAACCGCAAGAACGGCACTTATCTGCTGCCGATCTGCACCCAGTTCGAGTGCTCGGGTTCGCGCACGGCTTCCAACCGCTCCATCCAGTGGGGCGAGAAGGTGGTCGATCCGATCTTCGAGAGCGCGAACGATTACTGGGTCATGCATCAACTCGCCCAGAAGCTTGGCTTCGCCGACCAGATGTTCAAGAACATTAAGATGGTGAAGGGCAAGTATGGCGAGGAGCCGGAGCCCGAATCCATCCTCCGCGAGATCAACCGCGGGGGCTGGTCGACCGGCTATTGCGGCCAGTCGCCGGAGCGGCTCAAGGCGCATATGAAGCACCAGGACAAGTTCGATCTTGTCACGCTGCGCGCGCCGAAGGATGCGCCGGAAGTGGGCGGTGACTTCTACGGCCTGCCCTGGCCGTGCTGGGGCACGCCGGAATACCGGCACCCGGGCACGCACATCCTCTACAACACCAATGTGCATGTGAAGGATGGCGGCGGCACCTTCCGCGCCCGGTTCGGCGTGGAATACGAGGAGCCGCAGGCCGATGGCTCCAAGAAGAAGATCAACCTGCTCTCGGAAGGTTCGTATTCCGAAGGCTCTGAGATCAAGGACGGCTATCCGCAATTCACCCTGGGCGTGCTGAAGCGCCTCGGCTGGGACAAGGATCTCACGGAGGCGGAACTCTCGGTCATCAACCGCATCGGCGGCAACAACCCGGATAACGTCTCTTGGGCGATCGACCTCTCGGGCGGCATCCAGCGCGTGGCCCTCGAGCATGGCTGTATCCCGTTCGGCAACGGCAAGGCCCGCGTGAACGCGTGGAACCTGCCGGACCCGATCCCCGTGCATCGGGAGCCGATCTACACGCCGCGCACCGATCTGGTGGCGCAGTACCCGACCAGGCCGGACTTCCGCCAGTTCCGCGTGCCGAATATCGGCTTCACGGTTCAGAAGGCAGCGGTGGACAAGGGGATCGCGAAGGAATTCCCGATCATCCTCTCCTCGGGGCGTCTCGTGGAATACGAGGGTGGCGGTGAAGAGACCCGCTCCAACCCTTGGCTCGCCGAACTGCAGCAGGACATGTTCGTCGAAATCAACCCCGCGGATGCGGCCGATCGTGGCATCCGCGATGGCGGCTGGGTCTGGGTCACCGGTGCCGAGAACAACTCCAAGGCCCGCATGAAGGCGCTCGTCACCGAGCGTGTGGGCAAGGGTGTCGCATGGATGCCGTTCCACTTCGGTGGGTGGTTCCAGGGCGAGGACCAGCGCGCGAAATACCCCAAGGGAACGGATCCCTATGTCTTGGGCGAAAGCGTGAACACCGTGACGACCTATGGCTATGATCCCGTCACCGGGATGCAGGAAACCAAGGTCACGCTCTGCCAGATCCGTGCGGCGTAAGGGAGGAGAGACACCATGGCTCGCATGAAATTTCTCTGCGACGCGGATCGCTGCATCGAATGCAACGCCTGCGTCACCGCCTGCAAGAACGAGCACGAGGTGCCCTGGGGCATCAACCGTCGCCGTGTCGTCACCATCACTGACGGCAAGCCCGGTGAACGCTCGGTCTCCATGGCCTGCATGCACTGCACGGATGCGCCCTGTGCCTCCGTTTGTCCGGTCAGCTGCTTCTACACCACGGCGGATGCGGTGGTGCTGCACTCGAAGGACCTGTGCATCGGCTGCGGCTATTGCTTCTACGCCTGCCCGTTTGGCGCTCCGCAATATCCCAAGACGGGCAACTTCGGTTCGCGCGGCAAGATGGATAAGTGCACCTACTGCGCCGGCGGTCCCGAGGCGGATAATGCCTCGGCCGAACTCGATAAATATGGCCGCAACCGCCTCGCCGAGGGCAAGCTCCCGCTCTGCGCGGAGATGTGCTCGACCAAGGCCCTGCTGGCTGGTGATGGCGATATCATCGCTTCCATCTACAAGGAGCGTGTCGCAAAGCGCGGCTATGGTTCCGGTGCCTGGGGCTGGAAGGTCGCCTACAAGGAAACCATCGCCATCTGAGGCGATGCACGAGAAAGCGTGAGGCGGGGAACCCCGCCTCAACCCAACAATAAACCGAACATAAGGGGGCTTATCGTGTCGATGTCCTTCTCCCGTTTCCTTCGTGGTTGCCAGGTCAAATCCGGTTTTGGCGCGCTGCTTCTTGCGGCCTTCTTCATGGCCGCCCCTGTCGCGGCCCAGAGCGTCAACCCCACCGCGCAATCGGTGAAGGAAGAGCAACTCATGCAGGCGCTGAAACCTGGCGAGCAGTTATCCGGCCGCATCTCCATCCCCGATCCGAAGGCCGCGAGCCTCATCCAGTCCGGCCGTGAATGGCGCGCCTTCAACCAGGAGACCCTGCATGCGCTGGGCACTTGGACGTTCCTTGGCATGGTCGCGCTGTTGATCGGGTTCTACCTGCTGCGCGGCAAGATCCGCATCGATGCGGGGCCTTCGAACCAGCGTATCCTGCGCTTCAACATGGTCGAGCGCTTTGCCCACTGGCTCTCTGCCGTCAGCTTCATCATCCTCGCCATCACGGGCGCTAACGTCACCTTCGGCAAGCTGCTGCTGGCCCCGGTGATGGGCCCTGAGGCCTTCGCCGCCTGGGCGCAATACGCCAAGTATATTCATAATTATGTTGGCTTTGCCTTCATGGCGGGCGTGCTGCTGGTGTTCCTCGTCTGGGTGAAGGACAATCTCCCGAACGCGGTGGATCTTCGCTGGTTCGCGGCGGGCGGGGGGCTGCTCTCCAAGGGAAGTCACCCTCCGGCGAAGCGTTTCAATGGTGGCCAGAAGATCGTGTTCTGGTCAGTCGTGATCGGCGGCTTCCTTCTCTCGCTCTCGGGCTGGTTTCTGCTCTTCCCGTATTCGACCACGCTGGCTGACGTGCAGTGGCACGCGACTATCCATGGCGTCACCGCCTACGTGATGATCGCGCTGATGCTGGCACACGCCTATATCGGCTCCATCGGCATGGAAGGCGCCTTCGATGCCATGGGTTCCGGCGAGGTCGATCTCAACTGGGCCAAGGAGCACCATTCGCTCTGGGTCGAGGAAGAAATGAAGAAGGGCACGCTGCATCCGCATGCTGCCGGGCAGCCGGCCGAGTAACGGCCATGCACTCGCCGGGAGCATTTTCAAGGGCAAGGGTTCCTGTTTGCAGCGGGAAAATGTAACCGAACAAGAGATTGGGTTTGATCTGCCTCAGTCAGATCGGGAACCGCTGAAGACTTGAAAAGGGCGCGCCAGCGCCCTTTCTTGTTCGGGTAGCAGAGGGGGGGCGGCATTGCGGGTAATCGGACTGGCGGGGTGGAGCGGCGCAGGCAAGACGACGCTCGTTTCGAAACTCATCCCCACCCTCGTGCAGCGGGGGTATCGTGTCTCCACCGTGAAGCATGCCCACCACAGCCTCGAGATCGATCAGCCCGGCAAGGACAGCCACACCCATCGCGTGGTGGGGGCCACCGAGGTGCTGGTATCATCCGCGAACCGCTTCGCCCTGATCCACGAATTGCGCGACGAGCCGGAATTCGCCCTGCGGCAATTGCTGGCCCGGCTCGGCCCGGCGGATCTCGTGCTGGTCGAAGGGTTCAAGCGCGAGACCCATCCGAAGATCGAGGTTTTCCGTGCCGCCAATGGCCGTGAGCCGCTGCATCCCGTTGATCCGATGATCCGCGCCGTCGCCACGGATTCGCCCTTCGCCGATGTCCCCCTGCCGCAGGTGCACCTCGATGACATCGAGGCCATCGCCGATCTCGCCATCCGTTTCGCGCTGCCGCGCGCCGAACTGCTCGCCGGGAGCTGAGCGATGGCGCAACTCAGCCCGGATTCCTTTGCCTTCGGCGGCAGGCTGCGCCGCCTTGATGATGCGCTGGACGATCTTACGATCCGCCTTGCGGGCCTCAGCGAAACCGAAACCGTGCCGGTGATGCAGGCCATCGGCCGGGTGCTGGCGCATGAGGTGCGGAGCTCCTTTGCGATCCCGAATTTCGACAATTCCGCCGTCGATGGCTATGCCGTGGGCTTCGCCGATCTCGCAGCCTCCGGCGAGACGCGGCTGCCCGTCTCCTTGCGCATTCCCGCCGGGATGATTGGCGTGCCGCCTCTGCCGCCCGGCACGGCCGCGCGCATCTTTACCGGCGCGATGATGCCTGCCGGGGCCGATACGGTATTCATGCAGGAAGATGTGTGCACCGAGGGCGAAACGGTTCTCCTGCCGCATGGCCTGAAGCTGGGCTCCAACCGACGTTTCGCCGGCGAGGATTTTGCGAAAGGGGCGGCCATCGTTCCGGCGGGCACGCGGCTGAAGCCGCAGCATCTCGCGGGCCTCGCGGCCGCTGGCCGGTCAGTGGTCACCGTGCGGCGACGACTTCGGGTCGCGATCTTCTCCACAGGCAACGAGATCCGCGAACCGGCTCCGGAGGCCCCCGAGCCCGGCTGCCAATATGATGCGAACCGCGCGATGCTTGCGGGCTTGCTCGCGGCACGTGGCATAGAGATCATCGATCTGGGCATCCTGCCGGATGATCCCGGCATCATGGCGCGGGCCCTGAAGGACGCCGCGAAGGCCAACGATGCAATCCTCACCTCTGGTGGCGTCTCCACCGGTGAGGAAGACCATGTGAAGGCTGCGATCGAGGCGGCGGGGCGGCTGGATTTCTGGCGTCTCGCCATCAAACCCGGGCGGCCCATCGCCATGGGCACATTGGAAGGCACGCCTTTTCTTGGCATGCCGGGCAATCCGGCTGCGGTGTTTGTCACATTTTTGCGTTTCGTCGGGCCAGTGCTCGACATGCTCGCCGGCGCGAAACCGCTGCGGCCCGCGCCCATCCCCGTACCCAGCGGCTTCGATTACCGCAAGAAGGCCGATCGGCGTGAATATCTCCGCGTCAGCCTCGCGGCCGGAGCGGGTGCGCGCATGATGGCGCAAAGATTCCCGAAGGATGGCGCCGCGCTGATCTCATCGCTCATCGCGGCGGATGCGCTGGCGGAACTCGGCGAGGACATCACGGAGATCAAAGCGGGAGAGACGATCCACGTCCTCCCGCTCGCAGGTCTGCTGAGCTGAAATCAGCGGGGCAGGGCGGGTGATGCCCTCGCCTCGCTCAGAGGCGCACGCCAGTGGTCGCGAAGCTCTGCGACGCCGTCTTCTGGTAGCTTGCGTTGAGAATGAAGCTCGCGCCGAAGCTGATCGCGAGAATCACAGCGCAGGAAGTCAGGAACGCTTTCATCATTGCCCTCCGGAAAGTCCGGGCCGCTTATGCGACCTCGTTCGAATGTGCCCGGCCTGTCGACCGAACCTCTTTTCCTTTTTAGGGCCTTGTGGCCCCGGCGACAAGCGCGGCCAATCGTTCCGCCTCGCTCAATTCGTCGGGCGTGTTCACGTTGAAGAACGGATCGAACGGCTCCACCGGCCACTCCGCCGTTGCGCAGCCGAAACGGCCGGTGAAACGGTCGATCTTGCGCTCGCCGGCGGCCATGGCCGCGCGCAGTTCCTCGCGCAGGGAAACCGGCCAGAGCCCGATCACGGGATGCGTCCAGCCACCCGAACCGGCGCAGGCCAGCGGCACGCCCGCCGCCTGCCGCGCTTCCTCCAGCCTTCCGGCGAGATCATGCGGAATGAAGGGGCAATCGCCGGGCACGCTGAGCACGTCGCCGGCCATTCCCCGCGCCGCCGCCCAATCGAGCCCCGCGAGAATGCCCGCGAGCGGCCCCGGGAAATCGCCTTCCGCATCCGCCACAACCGGCAGGCCGAAGGGCGCGAAACGATCGGGGTCGCCATTGGCGTTCAGCACCAGCGCACGCCCATCCCTCGCCACGCGGGCGAGCACATGGCTGAGGATCGGCACGCCCCGGAGCACCTTCAGCGGCTTGTCGCCGCCGCCCATGCGTGTGGCGCGTCCGCCCGCGAGAATCACCACCGCGAGGCTCATTCAATCCTCCCCGCCTGCGCCCTTGCGGCGATGCTTCGCGCTCTCCTCGGGCACATAGGCGAGATCCTGATCATGGATGAGCCGATCCGCGCCGGAGAGCACGACGAAGCGCTTGCCCCGCGCGCGACCGATGAGCGTGAGCCCGGCCTTCCGCGCGAGTTCCACGCCCCAGGCGGTGAAGCCCGAGCGCGAGACCAGAGCCGGAATGCCCATGCGTACGGTCTTGATAACCATTTCGGAGGTAAGCCGACCTGTCGTGTAGAACAGCTTGTTTTCCGGACTCATGCCGTGTCGGTGCATGTAGCCCGCGATCTTGTCCACGGCGTTGTGGCGGCCCACATCCTCCAGATAGATCAGCGGGCGATCCTCCTCCGCGAGTACGCAGCCATGGATGGCGCCGGCCTCAAGATAGAGCGAGGGGGTCTGGTTGATCTTGCGGGTGAGGGCATAGAGCCAGGAGGTGCGGATCTTCGCTTGTGGCAATTCCGCTTTCTTGATCACGTCCATCAGGTCGCCGAAGACCGTGCCCTGCGCGCAGCCCGAGGTCTGCACCCGCTTCTTCAGCTTTTCCTCGAAATTGGTCTCGCCGTCGGTGCGGACGACCACCACGCCGAGTTCCTCGTCGTAATCGACGCCGGTGATCTCATCCTCCGGTTTCAGCATGGCCTGGTTGAGGAGGTAGCCGATCGCGAGATATTCCGGGTGGTCGCCGATCGTCATCATGGTGACGATCTCGCGCGAATTGAGGAAGAGCGTCAATGGACGTTCCACCGTCACGCGGGTTTCGATGGGCTCCCCGGCCTCGTTGAAGCCGGTGACCGGCACGGAAAGGCGCGGATCATCCGGGTCCGGGCGGAGCCGGTAATCGCTCAGGAAGTCAACGGGCATTGGCGAGCCATTCCTCTCGTCCGCCTGCGCAGCAAGGCCGCTGGCGGAACCTTGTCCTTGAATCGGGATCATAGGTCGGATCACGGCGAAAGCGAGGGCCTGCCTTTCCCTCCGCGCAATGCCTTTTTCCTTGCCAAGCCCGGCCAAACTCGCGCATGGAGGGTCTTGTCGACTGCTCTCTCAAGGGTTTGAAGTCCATGAGCGAATCCCTGATCCGAACCGATTGCCTCATCATCGGCGCGGGCCCCGTGGGCCTTTTTGCCGTGTTCGAACTCGGTCTGCTGGATATCAAGTGCCACCTCGTGGACATTCTCGGCAAGCCCGGCGGGCAATGCTCGGAGCTTTATCCCGAGAAGCCGATCTACGACATTCCCGGCTTCCCCATGGTCACCGGGCAGGGGCTGGTCGATAACCTCATGGCGCAGATCGCGCCCTTCGGCCCCACCTTCCATTACGGCGAGATGGTGAGCGAGGTGCATCGGCTCGGCACGCCGGAAGCACCGCTCTTCCGCGTGAAGACCGATGCCGGCACCGAATTTGAGGCGAAGACCGTGGTGATCGCCGCGGGTGGGGGCTCCTTCCAGCCGAAGAAGCCGCCGATCGAGGGGATCGAGGCCTATGAAGGCGGTTCGGTGTTCTATGCCGTGCGCAAGATCGAACCATTCCGCGGCAAGCGCGTGCTGATCATCGGCGGCGGCGATTCCGCGCTCGACTGGACGCTGAACCTCCAGCCCGTCGCCGAGCGCGTGACGCTGCTGCATCGCCGAGACGATTTCCGCGCCGCCCCGCATTCCGTCGCGCAGATGCGCGAACTGGTGGCTTCGGGTAAGATGGATCTCGCGATCGGGCAGGTCACGCGCCTGGAGGGGACCGCGCCGGAACTCTCGGGTGCGATGTGCAAGGCGGCGGATGGCAGCGAGTTCCGCGTGGCATGCAACCGCATGCTGCCCTTTTTCGGTCTCACGATGAGCTCGGGCCCATCGCGGACTGGGGGCTGAACCTGCATGAGAATCTCATTCCGGTGGATACCGAGAAATTCGAGACGAGCGAGCCCGGCCTTTTCGCCATCGGCGACATCAACACCTATCCGGGCAAGCTGAAGCTGATCCTCTCCGGCTTCCATGAGGGAGCGCTGGCGGCGCAGAAGGTGCACCGTTATGTGTTCCCGGAAAAGCGGCTGGTGTTCCAATACACGACTTCATCCACCAGCCTTCAGCGCAAGCTGGGCGTGAAGGACGAGCCGGCCGCGCCGCCGTCAGCGTGACGAATCGATCCTGGCGATGCGCGCGGCAATTACACGCGTGAGGATTTTGGTCGGCACGGACATGATCAGGTCGGGGCTGCCGGCCATGCACCAGACGCGCCCGAGATTTACGAGGGTCTCGTCCATGATGATCGGCAGTCGATGGGTCGGCAAGAAGGGCGGCAGGCATTCAGGCGGAAAACCAGTGATGCGCTCGGTCGTTGCGGCGTCAACCCGCTCCAGCACCTCCCCGACGATCTGCGCCAGCGCACGTTCGCCCACATTCGTTGTGGCGGAAGCCAGAACCAGCATGGGCTTCTTCGTCGTCTTGCCCCGGAAGACAATGGCACGCAACAGCGCGCTGGGTTCTGTGCCGCAGGCTGCGGCAATGGTCTGGGGATCAACGGCCTCCGCCGGCAGACGTCTGAGGGAGTAGGGGATCCCGCCCCGCATGGCCGTGTCGATCACGCGACGAACAGCAACCGGAACCTCTTCGAGCTTGACTTCCGCAGCCGCGGATACCTGCGTTGCATCCATGCCGATGAAATTGTTCAAAACCGACTGAGTAGAGGTCATACATGCAATCTCCCAACCCGCAGGCAGAGTGCACATCAATCGTTAATCCACCGTTTTCTACAGGGTCAGCAGCCCCACCCGGGACACGATCCGGCTGTCGAGAGCGATCCCTCGCCGTTCGACATGCACGGCCTGTTCGGAGCCCGGCACAATCCGCATCAGATTGTATTCCGCCAGATGCTGGACCGTGCCGGGAACGGCAGATGCCGATCCCACGCCCACAACCGGGATTTGTGCGCGAGGCCCGGCAATCCGCTGAACCGAGAAAGAGTGATTATGCCCGTGCAGCACCAGTTCGGCCCCATGTTTCCGAAGAATCCTTTCAAAGCGCCGGGCATCGGTGAGGCCACGCCCGAATTTCACCCCTCGCGTCACCGGAGGGTGGTGCAGCATCACAATTCGGAATAGATGCTGGCGGCCGGTTTCCTCGAGCAGGCGCGCAAGCTTCTCGCCCTGCTTCTGCCCCATGGTTCCGGTGGCGAAGAAAGGCATTGTGGGCACCCCGGTATTCACACCGATGAGTGCGACATTCTGTCGCACCCGAAGATAGGGAAATCGCTCCTCCAGCGGCTTCTTCCTCGGCGATTCATCGCCATCGGAGCACATGAAGGGCGCGAAGACCTCATCCATCGCCGGCAGGGAGCCGCGCACATAGGCATCGTGATTGCCGGGTATGACGCTGACATCCGTTCCGCTGCCCAGGGTTTCAACCATGCGCGCCGCGACCGGAAATTCCGGAGGGTAGCCGACATTCACGAGGTCGCCCGTCAGCGCGATATGATCGGGCTTGTGCCGACGGATATCGGCGATGATCGCTTCAAGTACCGCCATGCTATGAATGGTGGCGCGGGCGCGGTGCCAGTTCAGCACGCCGGTGAGGCGTTTGTTCGCCATCGCCCGGAAAGGCATGGCGGGCAGAGGACCGATATGGGGATCGGAGAGATGAGCCAGCAGAAGGGTCACGGCGCGCCTGTCTCGCCCTCGGCCGAAGAGGCGGGGCGCTCCGGGTTCGTCTCTTATGATGTGGCGCATGCGTCAAGAGGCGAAACGCCGCCACTGCCCGCCCTCCGGCATCGCTTGACTTTCGCGCCATGGCGGTGGAAGCGCGGGGACATGACGGAACTCTCCCTCACGATCGAAGCCGCGAAGGCCAGCGACGAACCGGCCATCGAGAAACTGCACCAGCGTGCCTTCGGCCCCGGTCGCTTTGCGCGCACGGCCTATCGCATCCGCGAGCAGGCAAATGCGGCGGAATCGCTCACTTTCGTGGCGCGTGTGGGTTCGCTGCTGGTGGGTTCGGTGCAGTTGACGCCGGTGCGGCTGGGCGAGGCGCGCGCCTTCATGCTCGGCCCGCTCACGGTGGAACCGGCCTTCGAGAAGCGCGGCATCGGCGCGGCGCTGCTGCAGCGCTGCGAGCAGGCGGCGCGGGCGATGCGCTCGGACGCGATCTTCCTCGTGGGGGATGAGCCCTATTACAGCCGCCACGGCTACAAGCGCGTGCCCATGGGCCGCGTGCGCTTGCCGGGTCCGGTCGATCCCGGCCGGCTGCTCGTCCTGCCGCTGACCGGGACCGGGGCGAGCCTCTCCGGCCCGCTGGTTGCCGCGCGCTGATCAGGCCGAACCGCGCGGCTGGCGGCGACGCCCTTCGCCGAACCACATGGCGATGAGCGGCAGGAGCAGCAGCCCCAGCCCGAGGAAACCCAGGCCGAGTGGCGTGATGGTGATGCCGCGGAGAATCGAGGCGTTATTCGGCTTCAGGCCGATATAATCCGAGCCCGCGAAGCGGCTGCCGGAACGGATATCCACGATGCGCGGCACGGCGACCGTGCCATTCGCTGCGATCCGCCGCACCGAGCCGCCGGTCCATTCCGCCACGGGCTGAAGCATCTCGGTCGTGGAGATCACCTGCCGGAACTCGCGCGGGTTGGGCGGGCCGGCATTCGCGAAGGCGATGAGCCCGCCATTGGTGGCGCGATGCAGGCCGGCGCGGCGGATCGTCACCTCCGCCTGCCAGAGGCCTGGCTCGGTCTCGGCGAGCGAGATCGGCAGGGTTTCCCCGGCGGGATTCGTCAGTTCGACATCGCCCGGCGGGCCGCCGATGGTGCGTCGCTCGACCATGAGGCGATTGCCGCTGACCATGAGGCGCAAGGCCTCTTCTTCCAGCTCCGGCTCCTTCATCAGCCAATGCGAGAGGCGGCGCAGCACATCGAGATAGGGGCCTCCGCCCTGATAGCCGCGCGCCCAGAGCCAGACGTGATCGGACAGGAAGAGCCCTACGCGACCCTTCCCCTCGCGCTTCAGCACGAGAAGCGGCAGGCCATCGGCGCCGGTCATCAGGCCCTGCCCGTCGCGCGGACGCGCCGCGATCTGCCGAAACCAGGGCGACCAGCGCGCGGCCTTCACGGCAATCGGCCCGGTGCCTTCATTCGCTCCGTCAAGCTTGCGCGTCACCGGATGCTTCTGGCCGAGATCGGTGACTTCCGCGCGATAGGGCCGCTCGATGATCGATCCCGTGGGCTCGGCCGGCATGATGTCCTTCAGCGGCGTGGTGAGAAGCCCGTTGCGCGCCACGAATTCCGGCCCCACCGCGAAGAGCATTGCCCCGCCATCACGCACATAGCGCACCATGTTCTCGAAATAGAGCGTGGGGAGAAAGGTCTGGTTCGAGTAGCGGTCGAAGATGATGAGATCGAATTCCTTGATCTTCTGCACGAAGAGTTCGCGCGTGGGGAAGGCGATCAGCGACAGTTCGTTGGTGGGCGTGCCGTCCTGCTTCTCCGGTGGGCGCAGAATGGTGAAATGCACGAGATCGACATTGGGGTCGGCCTTGAGCAGGTTGCGCCAGGTGCGCTCGCCATTATGGGGCTCGCCGGAAACCAGCAGCACGCGCAATTTCTCGCGCACGCCCTCGATGGGGATGGCGAGGATGTTGTTGAGGCCGGTGAGTTCGCCCGGCGCGGTTTCGATGCCGACCTCGAACAGGTTCAGCCCCGCGCGATCGAGCTTGAGGAGGACGCGGAAGGGCACGCCGGGCACCACGGGGCGGGCGGGCAGCGTCTCGCCATTCTGGCGCAAGGTGAGGCGAAGCGGCGCGGCGCTTTCCCCTTGGACTTCCACCCGAATGATGGCCGTGATCTCCTTGCCGACGAGGCCGAAGCGCGGCGCTTCCACCAGTTCGATGCGGCGATCGAATTCATTCGCGCGGCCTGTGATCAGCCCATGGAAGGGCGCGGAGAAGCCGAGGCGCGCGCGCTCGTCCGGCACATCATGCACCACGCCATCGGTGATGGCGATCACGCCCGCGAGGCGATCCCGCGGAACGTCACGCGTTGTGGCGGAGAGCGTTTCGAACAGGCGCGTGCCATCCGAGGAGCCCTCACGCTCGAAAACATCCACCATGCGGATTTCGGTATTGGGCCGACGCTTCAGTGCTTCGGTAACCTCGCGGAGCGTCTCCTCCGTCTCGGCGGGCCGCGTCGCGAGGTTCTGCGAGCCGGAACGATCCACCACCACCGCGACGATATCGTTCAGCGGGTCGCGCTCCTCGTTCACGAGGCGAGGATCGGCAAGGCCGAGACAGATGAGAAGCGTCGCGGCCAATCGCAGCCAGGCGCCGCGCTTGCCGCGGAATACGAGCACAAGGCAGACGCCCAGCGCCAGCACGGCAAAGCCGATCAGCACCGGCCAGGGCAGGAAGGGCGCGAAATCGAGGCTCAGCCGGTCGGCATTCATTGCCCCAGCCTTTCAAGGAGCGCCGGCACATGCACCTGATCGGCCTTGTAGTTGCCGGTCATTACATACATCACGATGTTAACGCCGGTGCGCAGCGCGAATTCGCGCTGCCGCGGCTCGCCCGGCACGAGCGGGAAGAGCGGCTGCCCGAGCCGATCCACCGCCCAGGCTGCGGCGAGATCATTGCTCGTGATGATCAGTGGCGACACGCGATCGCCCGCGCGGGCCGGCACCTTCGTATCGCGCGGGCCGGAAATCGCCTCCACCCAGGTATCCCCCGCGACATAGCGGCCGACCATGCGGTCGAGCAGGTAGAAGGTCTTCGTCAGCACATGATCCGCCGGCACCGGCTCCAGCGCTGGAATATCGAGCGAGGCGAGCATCCGGCGAAGCGCGCGCGTCTCGGCCGAGGGCTGGCCGCCGGAGCGCTGGGCGAAGGCATCGCGCGTGTCGAACACCACCGTGCCGCCATTCTTCATGTAGGCATCGATGGCGCGGATTGCGGCTTCCGGCGGGCGCGGCTGGTCCGGCAGCACGGGCCAGTAGATCATCGGGAAGAAGACGAGTTCGTCCTTCTCCGGGTTGATGCCGACCGGCTCGTCGAGGCTGATGGCCGTGCGCTGCTGCAGGATCTGCCCGAGGCCCAGAAAGCCGGCCCGGCTGGCCTCGTCCACGGATGCGTTGCCGGTGATGACGAAGGCGATGCGCGGGCGGAGAGCCGAGCGCATCTCTTCCGGCGTGGTGGTAATCGGCGGCGGCTGCGCCGGGTTCTGGTTCGCCGGCGGGGCGGCACCCTGCGCTTCCGCGCGTTGCGGCAGCATGGCCACAGCGCCGAGACCTGCGGCCAGCAGGGCAGCCGCTGTCGCCGCGCGGAAACCGCGACGCAGGCCACCGGTCGAGATCCAGAGAACAGCGAGGGCATCGGCGAGGATCAACAGGGCCGCAAGCGCCATGAACCATGGACGCAAATCAACCGAAGCGGCACCCGCCAGGCCCTGCACCGCGTGGCCCTGCCAGTCGATGCCGCGCAAGCCGTCATTCGTGCTCACGGCATTCACGGCCACGCTCGCCTCCGGCGGACCATAGAAGCCCGGCGGATTCTCGCGCGTGGCGCTGCCGGTGCGGCCCGGATCGAGCGGACGCGCGGTGGCGGGCGGTGCGGAAAGGGTTCCGAAACCATCGAGCGTGAGCCGCGCCGGCAGAAGCTCGCCGGCGGAGAACTGGCCCGGGCCGGCATTGGCATGGCTGGCGGCGAGTTGCAGGCAACGGCGGAGCATGTCGACGAAGATGCCCGAAAGCGGCAGATTCGACCAGCTTGTATCAGCCGTGACATGGAACAGGATGATCTGCCCCTTGCCGCGCGCGGCGGCCGAGACAAGCGGCGTGCCATCCTCCAGCACGGCCCAGCTCGCGCGTGTCAGGGTGGAATCCGGTTCTGCCAGCACCTGCCGCTCCACGCGAATCTCCTCGCGGATGGGAATGCCGTAAAAGGGCGAGCCCTCCGGGAAGGCACCGAGCTTCTGCGGCCTGTCCCATGAGAGCGCGCCGCCGAGGATGCGCCCGCCGCGACGCAGGCGCACCGGCAGGAGTTCGTCGCTCGCTGCCGCGAGGCCAGGGCCGGCAAAGCGGATCAGCGTGCCGCCATTCTCCACAAAGCGGCTCACCGTTTCCGCCGTGCTGCCCGAGAGCGTGCCGATATCGACGAGCACGAGAAGATCAGGCCGCTCTTCCAGCGCGCGCTCGATCGGGTCGGGCGTGCCACGCGCGGGCTCGCGCAGTTCGGAAAAGGGTTGCAGCGCGCGCGTGACGAAGAAGCGACCGGAGACCAGCGGCTGGGCGGTGTCGGTCGTCTCGCCCGTGATGATGGCCACGCGCCGGCGGCGGCTGGAGCCATCCACAAGCGCCACGGCCCCGGCATGGCGTGCTTCGGCCACTTCCAGCCGCGAGACGGCGTTCAGCAATTCGAGCGGCAGGGCAAGGCGGGCCTTGGCCTCCACGCCGCCCGCCTCGAAGGCGAAGGTCACATCACCCAGCGGACGGCCCCGATCATCGCTGGCCCGAAGCAGGCCCGCTTCCGCCCCACCCCGACCGCCGACGCGCAGAAGCGCGACATCAAGCCCTTCGGCGGAAGCGGAGACGCCGGCAATCGCCACCGGGCTCTTGTCGAGCGGGGAAAGGATGTTCACACGATTGCCATAGCCCGAAAGGAAAGCGGTGAGCCGCGCCTGTTCCGCTTGTGTCGTCACGCCGTCGGATACCCAGATTGCGCCGGCCTGCGGATCGGCATCCAGCAGCCGTTCGGCGGCGGTCAGCATCGCCTCGCGATCGGGACGGAAGGATTTCGGCGAAAGGCCCATCACCTTGGTGAGCGCGGTGCGTGCCGCTTCCGGAATGGCCTCGGGGCGATCATCGCTGGCGGTCAGCAGCACGATTGGGCGAGAGGGCTGGTCCGCAAGGATCGCGGAAACACGGTCGATGCGGGTCTTCCAGTCGCCTGCGGCGGCCCAGCCGTCATCGATCATCAGAACCAGCGGCCCCGAGCCGCCCGGCAAGGCCGTCGCGTCGGGCTGCCATCGCGGGCCGGCAACCGCGAGAATCACGGCTGCCGCGAGCGCGAGGCGAATCAGCAACAGCCAGAGCGGCGTGCGCGCGGGCTCGCGCTCGCGCCCCAGCAGATCCTTCACCAGCGGCAGGGTGGGAAGCGGCATGCGCTTCGGCGGCGGCGGGGTCAGCCGCAACAGCCAGTAAAGCGCGGGCAGCGCCACCAGCGCGATCAGAGCGAAAGGCGCGGCGAAAGCCAGGGCGCTCATGGTCTCGCCTCCTCGACATCGCCTTCGGGGAGGCGCGGCAGGACCGGAACCTGGCCGCCGATCAGCGCGGCGAGCATCAGCAGAACCTCCGCCGGGGGGCGATCCGTCACATGATGCAGGAAGCTGAAGCCGTGGCGCGTCGCGATGCGGCGGATTTCGGCCCGGTGAGCCAGAATGCGCTCGCGATAACGCCCGGCGACCTCGCCGGCCTCGCCGACGCGCCACAGATCGGGCGCCTCAAGCCCCTCGAATTCCACCTCGCCCACGAAGGGAAACTCCTCCTCCACGGGGTCGCGGACCATGACGATCGTGCCGCGCACGCCCTTGGCGGCAATTGCCTTGAGCCTGGCCGCAAAATCCTCGATGGGGAGAATGAAATCACCGATCAGCACCAGGCGATCCTGCCGGCGCAGCGGAACATCCGGCGGGAAGCCGCCGGTATCGGCCTCGATGCCCTGGGCGCGCAGCAGCGCCTCGGCCATGCGCGGGATGATCTGCCGCGAGGCCATCGGGTTGGTGCGCCCGAGAAGAGCCACCCGCTCGCCGGCATGCACGAGCATGTCGGCAAGCGCGAGGCCGAGCACGATGGCGCGGTCGCGCTTCGGTTTCTGCGCCAGCGACGAGACAAAATGCATCGAGGGCGAGAGATCGAACCAGATCGAATAGGACGAGGCGCTCTCCCATTCGCGCTCCCGCACATAGAGCCGGTCGTCGCGGGCCGAACGCCGCCAGTCGATGCGATGCGCGGCCTCCCCGGGCACGAAAGCGCGAAACTCCCAGAATTCCTCGCCGGGGCCCGGGCGACGACGCCCATGGATGCCCATGGCGAGTTGTGCCGCAACCTGCCGCGCCTCCACCGTGAGATGTTCGAGCACGCTCGACAGCGCCGCCGCCTCGCGCTGCAAGCCCGAGGGCAGGCTCTTGCCGTAGCGGGGAAGGGCGCGCGCAAGATCCGCCATCAGCGATACTTCGCCGTCAGGCCGGCGATGATGTTCCCGAGGGTTTCGCCTTCCGCACGGGCCGCGAAGGAGAGCGCCATGCGGTGCTTCAGCACGGGCTCCGCCAGCGCGATCACGTCTTCCATGGAAGGCGAGAGCCGGCCATCGATGAGGGCGCGGGCGCGGGCGGCGAGCATCAGGGCCTGCGAGGCGCGCGGACCCGGACCCCAGACGAGCTTCTCGGCCAGCGGCGTACCCGGCGCGGGACGGGCCGAGCGCACGAGATCGAGAATCGCATCGACGATCTGTTCGCCCACCGGCAGGCGGCGCACCAGGCGCTGCGCGGCGACGAGGCCCTCGGCGGAGAACACGGCCAGCGGCTCGGCATGCTCCGCGCCGGTGGTTTCGATCAGCATGCGGCGTTCTGCCGTGCGGTCGGGATAGTTCACGTCGATCTGCAGCAGGAAGCGGTCGAGCTGCGCCTCGGGAAGCGGGTAGGTGCCTTCCTGCTCGATCGGGTTCTGCGTTGCGAGCACATGAAAGGGGCGGGGCAGATCATGCCTCTGGCCGGCAATTGTCACGAAGCCCTCCTGCATCGCCTGCAGAAGCGCGGATTGCGTGCGGGGCGAGGCCCGGTTGATTTCGTCTGCCATCAGCAGTTCGGCAAAGACCGGACCCTTGATGAAGCGGAAGGCGCGCTTGCCGGGGGCGGGCTCCTCGAGGATTTCCGTGCCGAGAATGTCCGACGGCATCAGATCCGGCGTGAACTGCACGCGGCGGGCATCGAGCCCCAGAACCCTGCCAAGAGTCTCGACAAGCTTGGTCTTCGCAAGTCCCGGCACGCCGACGAGCAGCGCGTGCCCCCCCGCGAGCAGGGTGACGAGGGTTTCCTCGATTACCGTTTCCTGGCCAAAGATCACCTTCCCGATCTCGCCGCGCGCCTTCTTGAGGCTCTGGCCGGCCTCCTCGGCGAGGCGGACAAAGGAGGCGGCGAAATCCTTGGGTTCATGGGCCTGCATTTCGCTCTCCTCCTGATGGGTCTGAGGTCTTAAAATTCCGAGGTCTTGCAATTCCGAGATCCTGCAATCTGGAACGCAAGCCCGTTCTCGGCAATGCGGCAGCGCGGGTGCGGAAGCCGAATCCCCATCACAGTTCCGGCAACCCGCTAACCTGTCTGATCAACTCCAGTCGAACGTCCGATCATGGCGAGGCTGTGGCGGGTCTTTGCGTTTCGGCCTTCTGCGCCTACATCAAGAGGGAAGGAATGGTCGAAGCCAATGGCTGCACCCAAGAGATCGCCGGAATGAGCCTTCCCGCGCTGCCGCCGCATTTTCTGGAATTCGCCGAGGCCAATGCCGGGCGGAAGGTGCCGCCCGTGGAGAAATGGAACCCCGCCTATTGCGGCGAAATCGACATGCGCATCGCGGCGGATGGCCGCTGGTTCTACCAGGGCGGCCCCATCAACCGGCTGCCCCTGGTGAAGCTCTTCGCCTCCATCCTGCGGAAAGATGCCGGGCGTCATGTGCTGGTGACGCCCGTGGAGCGCGTGGGCATCCGGGTGGATGATGCGCCCTTCATCGCAGTGGAGATGGAAGAGAGCAGGACCCCCGAAGGCCCGGCTCTCGTCTTCCGCACCAATCTCGACGAGATCGTGGTGGCGGGCGCGGAACATCCCATGTGCCTCACGCTGGCGGCCGATGGTGGCTTCAAGCCTTATATCCGGGTGCGCGGCGATCTCTGGGCGCTGGCAACGCGCAGGATTGCGCAGGAGCTTGCGGAACGTCTGGAGGAAACCGACAAGGGATTTGTGCTCCGCTCCGCCGGGGTTGATTTTGCATTACCGCCGGAAAACGCACCATCCGGGCCTGGCCCCGCCAAGGATCGCCATGGTTGATTTCGCGCTCGATGATTCCTTCACCGCGCCGTTGCCGCCCGAATTGCGGGAGGTCGAGCCGTTTTGCCTCCGCGCCCGGTCCAGGCTCTTTCCCGGTCCGCTGGATCCCGCTCAGGATTGGGAGCAGTTCGGCTGTCACAAGATCGCGGGCTTTCCGCCCGAGCCGGAATTCCTGGCGAAGGCCAGCCCGGCGGCGGTGCTGGTGCCCGTGGTGCGGCGCGAGCATGGCCTCTCGATCGTGCTGACGGAACGGGCGGCGAATCTCTCCACCCATGCCGGGCAGGTGGCCTTTCCCGGCGGGCGCGTCGAGCCCGGCGAGAATGCCGCCCAGGCCGCCTTGCGCGAGGCGCAGGAGGAAATCGGTCTTGCGCCCTCGCATGTGGAGCCGCTGGGCTATCTGCCGCCCTATTTCTCCGGTTCGGGTTATCGCGTGCAGCCGCTCGTGGCCGTGCTCGTGCCGGGCACGGAATTCACCGCGAATGTGAATGAGGTGGCGCGGCTTTTCGAGGTGCCGCTCGCCCATGCGCTTGACACGCGGCGCTACCGGCGCGGCGAAACATTCTGGCGTGGACAGGAGCGAAGCTTCTTCATCCTCGATTACCCCGATGCCTATATCTGGGGTGTGACAGCGGGAATCATGCGCAGTTTCGCGGATCGTTTCTGACAACCGGGTGAGGGTATGGCTCGCATTCTTTTCGAGATCGGCGGATTTTTCTTTATGCCATTTCTGGCCTATGCCGCGTTTCTCATGTGGCAGGGGCGAAATCCGCAGGCAGCGAAACAGATATTCGAGCGCAAGGCGCTGCTGATTCAGACGCTGATCGGCCTCGTGCTGATGGCGCTCGTGGTGCTGTTCATCGGTTTCACCGATGAGGTTCATCAGGGGGCCTATCGCCCGGCGGTCTTCAAGGATGGCAAGCTCGTGCCGGGGACCATCGAGTGATGCCGGAAGCCGTCTCGGCGCGCCTTCAGGGGCTTCTCGCCGAGCCGGGTGCGGCAGCGATCCTCTCGGCTTTTTCGGAAGCCGGGGAAGAGGCGCGCATCATCGGCGGGGCCGTGCGCAACGCGCTGCTTGGCACGGATTTCGCCGATCTCGACATCGCGACCACCGCGCTTCCCCGGCGCACCGCCGAGATCGCCGAGGGAAAGGGCTGGAAGGCCGTGCCGACGGGAATCGCGCATGGAACGATCACGATCGTCATTTCCGGCAAGCCTTACGAGGTGACGACCCTCCGGGAGGATGTCGCCACCGATGGCCGCCGTGCCGAGGTGCGGTTCGGCCGCGATTTCCGCATGGATGCAGCGCGGCGCGATTTCACCATCAACGCCATGGCCGTATCGGCCGATGGACGATTGCACGATTTCTTCGACGGTCTCGTCGATCTCGAAAGCCGTCGCGTGCGCTTCATCGGCGATCCCGGGCAGCGCCTAAGGGAGGACTACCTCCGCGCCCTGCGCTTCCTGCGCTTTTCCGCCAGCCATGCCGAGGGGCCACTCGATGCGCCGGGCCTCGCGGCCTGTTCCCGCCATCGCGAGGGCTTCGCGCGGCTCTCCCGCGAGCGTATCCGCACCGAGGTTCTGAAGCTGATCGTCGCGCCGCGCGCGCTTGCGGTGATGCGGGAAGCGGATGCGCTGGGGCTTCTCACGGATCTCGTAGGCCTCAAGCCGGATTTGCAGCGTTTCGCGCAGGTCGCAGCGCGCGAGAAGACGCCGGATGCGGTGACGCGCCTCTTCGCGCTCTATGGCGATCAGGCGAAGGCGGCGCGGGAGGCCCTGCGTCTCTCCAACCGCGAATTCGCGCTCATTCAAGCATTGGGCGGTGCACTGCAGATGCTCGAAGCGGGTGCCGCGCCGGAACTCGTGGCCTATCGCTTCCGGGAAGCGCTCTCGCGCCTGCCCGCCCTCTGGCCTGCGATCGCCGATTGGCCGGAGCCGCCGGTCTTCCACCTCAAGGGGGAGGACCTCCTGAAGGCGGGCCTGCCCGCGGGGCCGAGGATCGGCGAGGCCCTCAAGGCCATCGAGGCGCGCTGGATCGCCGCCGGCTTTCCCGCTTCGCGCAATGATCAGCTCGCGCTGATGCAGGCGGAACGCGCGGGTTAGGGCCACCTCACGCGGGGCGGCATGGAAGACAGGATCGATTCGATGTTCCCGCCGGTCTTCAGCCCGAACAGGGTCCCGCGATCCCAGAGCAGGTTGAACTCCACGTAGCGGCCGCGCTGCACCTCCTGCTGGAAGCGCTGCTCCTCGCTCCAGGGCTTGTCGATGTTACCCAGGAGGATCGCGAGATAGGTCGAGAGGAACGCCTCACCCACGCCGCGCGTGAAGGCGAAATCGGCCTCCCATTCCTCCGAGAGGTAATCGTAGAAGATGCCCCCGATGCCGCGCGGTTCATCCCTATGCTTCAGGTGGAAATATTCGTCGCACCACGTCTTGTAGCGTGAATGATCGCGGCCGTGGGCCAGGCACGCCGCGCGCATCCCCTCGTGGAAGGCAACCGAATCCGGGTCCTGCTGCACGCGGCGTGCCGCAAGAACGGGCGTGAGATCCGCGCCACCGCCGAACCAGGCTTTCGAAGTCACGACAAAGCGGGTGTTCATGTGAACGGTCGGCGCATTCGGGTTCCAGGGATGCGCGATGAGCGATATGCCGCAGGCGGAAAAGCGCGGATCGGTATCCGCTCCGGGGATCTGGCTGGCGAATTCAGGCGCGAATTGCCCGTGGACATGGCTGAAATGCACGCCGCATTTCTCGAAGACGCGGCCCCGCATCATGCCCATGCGGCCGCCGCCGCCAGGCGAGCCATCGTGGTTCTTCCGCTCCCAGGGCTTGAATTCCGGCTGGCCCGGCCCGCCGGCCTCGTCGAAAAACGGGCCTTTCGCCTCCGCCTCCACGGTCGCGAAGGCCGCAAGGATTTTCTGCTGCAGGCTGCCGAACCAATCGGCGGCGCGGCCGATGCGCGCTTGCGTTTCGGGCTGGTCAAGAAGAGCGCTCATGCGGAACTTTCAGGCGAACAATGTCAAGGCGATGGAACGTCAAGACCTCCAGTTGTCGCCATTGGCGGGAAGAGGTCAAGCTGCCGCATGGCTTCGGCGACCAGAATGCCGCCGGCCACCGCCACGTTCAGCGAGCGCAGCCCCGGCCGCAGCGGGATCGCCAGCCGCGCATCGGCCGCTTCATGAACATGGTCGGGCACGCCCGCGCTCTCGCGGCCGAGCAGGAGGATGTCACCGGGAGAGAACCGGAAATGGTGATGCGCGACATCGGCTCTCGTGGTCGCGAGCACCAGTCGATGGGCGCGCGCTCGCCGCCATTCCTCGAAATGACCGAAGGAGAGATGCCGTTCGGGCCTGAGGGCATGAAGGTAGTCGAGGCCCGCGCGCCTCAGGTTGCGGTCGCTCGCGTCAAATCCGGCCGGTTCGATCAGGTCCATGGGCAGGCCGAGACAGGCGCAGAGGCGCATCAGCGTGCCGGCATTCTGGGGAATGTCGGGTTCGTAGAGCGCGAGCCGCAGCGGAGCCTGCGGATCGGAGGCGGATGGAGGGCAAAGGGAGCGGATATCGACCATGGTCTAGCCCGCAAAGCATGGGGTTGGGGTATGGACAAGTGGCTTGCGGAGTGCCATGGAGCCACGGACTTTTGAACCGTTCCGATCGGAAGGCTCCATCAGGGGTGCCAGGATCGTGCTTTCGGCTTTTTGGCGACTTCTGGTCGCATTGAAAACCGGGCGCACGCGTCATTTGTCAGGGATCAATTTCCACAATCCCGGACAATGTTCAGCGTGAAAAACGGCTGTGGGATATCGCAAGGCGAGCCGGTGACAAGGGCGCGCCCCGCGAGAAGGAAGGATGAAGGACGTGGCTGACAACACGATGAAGGCTCCCGGCGCGAGCGACCCGAATCGCCGTGATTTTCTTCTTCTGGCGACCGGTGCCGCTGGCGCCGTGGCCGTGGGTGGTATCGCCTGGCCGCTGATCTCGCAGATGAATCCTGATGCTTCCACCGTTGCGGCCGGTGCCCCGGTCGAGGTGGATCTCGCGCCGATCGGCGAGGGCAAGGCCATCACCTTGAAATGGCGCGGCAAGCCGATTTTCGTGCGGCACCGCACAGCGCAGGAAATCGCGGAAGCCAGGAAGGATGACAACGCCGCCCTGCCGGACAGGCAGGCCGATTCCGCGCGCGTCCGCGCCTTCGACGGCAAGCCGCAGGAGCAGTGGATCGTCGTCTACGGCAACTGCACGCATCTGGGCTGCGTGCCGATCGGGTTCTCGGGCGAGTATAATGGCTGGTACTGCCCGTGCCATGGCTCGCATTACGACAATTCGGGCCGCATCCGCAGAGGTCCGGCACCTCGCAACCTCGACATTCCGGAATTCGCCTTCCTGTCGGCGTCCAAGATCCGCATCGGCTGAACGAACAAGGGTGAGTGACAATCATGGGTGAGCATCATTCCACCTACGTGCCGAAGACCGGCATCGAACGCTGGGTCGACGCGCGTCTGCCGATCGTGCGGCTCATGCACGATTCCGCGGTTTCCTACCCGGTTCCGCGCAACCTGAACTATTTCTGGACCTTCGGCGGCATCCTCATGCTCATGCTGGTGTCGCAGATCATCACCGGCATCGTGCTGGCGATGCACTACACGCCGCATGTGGACTACGCCTTCCAGTCCGTCGAGCACATCATGCGAGACGTGAACTATGGGTGGCTGGTGCGCTATGCGCATTCCAACGGCGCTTCGATGTTCTTTGTCGCGGTTTACATCCATATCTTTCGCGGCATGTATTACGGCTCCTACAAGGCACCGCGCGAACTGCTCTGGATCCTCGGCGTGGTGATCTTCCTCCTCATGATGGCGACCGCCTTCATGGGTTACGTTCTGCCATGGGGCCAGATGTCCTTCTGGGGCGCGACCGTCATCACGAACCTGTTCTCGGCCATTCCGATTGTGGGCGAGTCGATCGTGACCTGGCTGTGGGGCGGCTACTCGGTCGACAACCCGACGCTGAACCGCTTCTTCGCGCTGCATTATCTCCTGCCGTTCATGATTTTCGGCGTGGTGATCCTGCATGTCTGGGCGCTGCATCATGTGGGCCAGAACAACCCGTCGGGCGTGGAAGTGAAGAACTACGCGAAGGACACCGTGCCCTTCACCCCCTATGCCACCGTGAAGGACCTCTTCGCGATGGTCTGCTTCCTGATGGTCTTCGCGTGGTTCGTGTTCTTCCACCCGAATTTCCTCGGCCATGCCGATAACTACATCCCGGCTGATCCGCTGAAGACCCCAGCGCATATCGTGCCCGAATGGTATTTCCTGCCCTTCTACGGCATCCTGCGTGCGGTTCCCGACAAGCTCGGCGGCGTGCTCGCCATGTTTGCCTCCATCGCGCTGCTGGCTTTCCTGCCTTGGCTCGATACCTCGAAGGTGAAGTCGGGTGCCTATCGGCCTGCCTTCAAGATCTTCTTCTGGGTCTTCGTGGTGGTCTGCCTGTTCCTTGGCTATGCCGGCTCGCAACCGACGGACAAGGCCGTGCTGACGCTTGGTGGCCGCGTGGTGCTGGACATGGTCGGCTTCGGCCAGATCCTGACCATCTACTACTTCGCGCATTTCCTGGTGATCCTGCCGCTGCTGGGGCTTTTCGAGAAGCCGCTGCTTCTGCCGGCTTCCATCGCGGATTCGGTCCTGGCCTCCACCGGCCATGGCCACCCCGCGGGCGCGCACGCCTCGCCCGAAAAGTAAGCGTGGCAGGCCAGAAGGATTGAACCGATGACAATCGCCTCCCGTATCCTCGCCGCTGCCATCGTCGCGGGTTCCAGCCTGGCTCTCGCGGGCCCGACCCTCGCGGCTGGTGGCGCCGAGAAGCCCCCGCGCCAGACCTGGTCGTTCTATGGTCCGTTCGGCACCTTCGACAAGGCGCAGCTGCAGCGCGGCTTCAAGGTCTATCGTGAGGTCTGCGCGGCCTGCCATGGCCTCTCGAAGCTCTCCTTCCGCAACCTCTCCGAGCCGGGTGGCCCCGGCTTCACGGAAGGCCAGGTGAAGGCGCTTGCCGCCGAGTACAAGGTGAAGGATGGCCCCAACGAGCAGGGCGAGATGTTCGAGCGGCCCGGGCGGCCTTCGGATCGCTTCCCGAAGCCTTTCCCGAACGATGAGGCCGCGAAGGCAGCGAATAACGGTGCCGTGCCGCCGGATTTCTCGGTGATCGCCAAGGCACGTTCCTATGAGCGCGGCTTTCCGATCTATATCTTTGATATCTTCACCCAGTATCAGCAGCAGGGTGTGGATTACCTGACTGCATTGCTGCTCGGATACGAGCCGCCGCCTCCCGGCGTGAAGGTGGAAGACGGCCTGCATTGGAACCGTTACTTCCCGGGCAACAAGATCGCGATGGCCAATCCGCTCGCCGCCGTTTTCGACGATGCCGGAAAGCCCCATGATCCGAATTTCTATTCGGATGGCACGCCGGTAACCAAGCTGCAGGTCGCGAAGGACGTCTCGGCCTTCCTGATGTGGGCGGCAGAGCCCAAGATGGAAGAGCGCAAGCGCACGGGCGTGAAGGTCATGCTCTGGCTTGTGCTGCTTGCAGGGCTGCTCTTCATGCTGAAGAAGCGCATCTGGTCGCGTCTCGATGACGCGCCCGCCAAGGCGCATTGATCGCGCGCCCGGATTCGGCAAGGAATCAGGGGGCTGCGGCCCCCTTTTTCGTGGGGCGTCGGCGTATCAATTGGGGGGGGCAGGCCATGACGAAGGCAGGCAAGGGCTTGGATCATGACGATCTTCGCGCGGCCATCCGCACGATCCACGATTATCCGAAACCGGGCATCTCGTTCCGCGATATTTCCACCCTTCTCGGCAATCCGCGCGCCTTCCGCCGGGCAGTGGATGAGCTCGTGCATCCCTATGCTGGTGCGGGGATCTCGAAGGTCGCAGGGATCGAGGCGCGCGGCTTCATCCTTGGCGGTGCCATCGCGCACCAGCTTTCCTGCGGCTTCGTGCCCATCCGCAAGAAGGGCAAGCTACCGCACGCGACCGTTTCGATATCCTACAGCCTGGAATACGGCACCGACACAATGGAAATGCATGTCGACGCGGTGGCGAAGGGCGAGCGGGTGATCCTCGTCGATGATCTCATCGCGACCGGCGGCACCGCGAGCGCTGCCGTGCAATTGCTGCAGAAGCTGGGGGCGGAGGTGGTCGCGGCCTGCTTCGTGATCGACCTGCCGGAACTGGGCGGCGCGGACAAGATCCGCGCTTTGGGTGTGCCCGTACGCACGCTGATCGGCTTCGAGGGGCACTGACCCTGGAGCGACAGGGCATCCAGCCGCGGGATCATGCCGGCTTCATGCTTCGGCTTCCCAGAGCACGATGCCGGTGAAGGCGAAGACCAGTTCACCGCGCTGGTTGATGCCGAAATTCCGGTGCTGCGCAATGCCCCAGCCCGGTTTCGAGGCTGATTTCCGCCCCTCGATGAAGCGGGAACCATAGGTGATGCGATCGCCCGCCAGCACGGGACGCAGCCACAGGAGATCGCGAAAGCCGGGCGAGGGGCCAAGCTTCGGCACGAAGCGCCCCGACTTGGCTTCGTTCGCCCAGAATGTCACGATCGCGCGCATCCAGTTCGACGCGATATGCCAGCCCGAGGCCGAAAGGCCGCCGAAATGCGTCGCGCGGCCCGCCTCCTCGCTCAAATGGAAATCCTGAGGATCGAAATCACGTGCAAAGGATTTGATGCTTTCGGGTGTGAATTCAATCGTGCCAAAGCGCAAGGTGAGGCCCGCTTCCATCGCGCCGATTCGGCCCATGGGCGGGTTCGGCGCATCGGGAAAGGCGAGGTTTTCGCGCGGGGGTGGCGGGATTTCCAAGCCCTCCGGCGGCGGCACGGGCGATCTCGCGTCGCGCCGCGCGAACATGATCAGGTTTTCCTGCCGCAACACAGGCGTGCCGTGCTGGTTCGTCACCGTGAAGCGGAAATTGACAAAGCCGCGATCCGGCTTGCTGGCCGATGCTTTCCGACCCAGCACCTCGAAGCTTCCGCTAAGCGTGTCGCCGGGGCGCACCGGCGCGGCCCAATCGAGCCGGGACACGCCCGGTGATCCCAGCCCCTGCTTTGCGGGCAACAGGAAATTGTCGGCCATGAGACGCATGTTGAGCGAGGCCGTGTGCCAGCCCGAGGCGATCAGCCCTCCGGTCATCCGCGCCTGTTCGGAAGCGGGGTCGGTATGCATCGGCTGCGCATCATATTGCCTCGCGAAGCGAAGGATCTCCACCTCGCTCACGGTCAAGGAACCGTAGGCCTGCTGCTCGCCGACCCGAAAATCCTCGAAAAAGCGCATGGTCTCACCCGGCTGGCTCCATATCCCGCCGAGGCAGGACTGGGATCGGACATCCCGCGCCAGCGGGAAGAATGGCTTATAATCGGCCACCCGTCGCCGCAGCGCAAGCGAGGCCGAGGGTCATGAGGGTCAGGAAGCCCACGCTTTTAACCAGGACATCCTTCATGCCAGCGGGCGCCATCTGGGCCCAGGTCATCAGGAAAACAAGAGGAAAAAGAACCAGATAAAGAGAACGCCAACACACCGCCCGAACGCGTATCGTCAAAGCCGACATCGACAAGCCTCCGTTTCGATCCCCCTTGGAGGTTAAGACTAAGGTTGTATCCGTAAACGGCAAGTCAAGAACGCGATCATCCGCCTCGCTCGGCATGAGGGCTCAGTTTGCGAAGCGGAAATGCAACACGTCGCCATCGGCCACTTCGTAATCCTTGCCTTCGAGGCGGAACTTGCCAGCTTCGCGCGCGCCGGCCTCACCCTTTTGCGCGATGTAATCGGCATAGGCGATGGTTTCGGCGCGGATGAACCCCTTCTCGAAATCCGTGTGGATCACGCCGGCGGCCGCCGGAGCCCTGGTTCCGGCCGTAATCGTCCAGGCGCGCGCTTCCTTCGGGCCGACCGTGAAATAGGTGAGGAGGCCCAGCAGCGCATAGCCCTCGCGGATGACGCGGTTGAGGCCCGGCTCCTCCAGGCCGATGGCCTCGAGATATTCCTTCTGCTCGTCGAGCGGCAGCACTGCGACCTCGCTCTCGATCTTTGCCGAGACGACGACCGCGCGCGCCCCTTCCTGCTTCGCGCGTTCAAAGACACGCGCCGAGAAGCCATTGCCCTTGTCCGCCGAGCCTTCCTCGACATTGCAGACATAGAGAACCGGCTTCGATGTCAGCAGGCCGAGCATGCGGAAGGCACGCTCCTCGCCCGCCTTCACTTCGACGAGGCGCGCAGGCTTACCCTCGCGCAGCAGGGTGAGCGAGCGGCTCATCAGGTCGAAAGCCTCTTTCGCTTCCTTGTCGCCGCCCTTCGCCTTCTTCTCGATGGCGACGATGCGTTTCTCGAGGCTGTCGAGATCGGCGAGCATCAACTCGGTCTCGATGGTCTCGATATCGGCCAGGGGGTCGATCTTGCCCTCGACATGGGTGATGTCGCTGTCCTCGAAGCAGCGCACGACATGGGCGATGGCATCGACCTCGCGGATATTGGCGAGGAACTGGTTTCCGAGGCCTTCGCCGCGCGAGGCGCCGCGTACGAGGCCCGCGATATCCACGAAGGTGAGGCGGGTCGGGATGATCTCCCTCGAGTTGGCAATCGCCGCGAGCGCGTCAAGCCGCGGATCCGGCACGGCGACATCGCCCACATTCGGCTCGATGGTGCAGAAAGGGTAATTCGCGGCCTGCGCGGCGGCGGTCTGCGTGAGCGCGTTGAAAAGGGTGGACTTGCCGACATTCGGCAGCCCCACGATGCCCATCTTGAAACCCATGATGTCCGTTCCGTGCGGTAGGCGGCCGCGCCGCCGAAATTTTTGAAGTTGCGCTGCTTTTTCAGCGAGGTTCCTCGCCCTGTCCAGCCTTTTTCGCTTGTTCAGCCTCGCGCGGGGTCTTCGCCTCGGCATGGCCCGCCTTTTCCGTCGCGACATGCACGCGGTTGGCGAAGAGCGCGTCATTCTGGCCGAGCAGCGCGGCATGGCTGGCGATTGCCGCGCAGAGATGCTCCAGCCAGGGCTGCTCGGCCTTGGCGAAATCATTCAGCACATAGGCATGCACCAGAGCCTTGTCGCCCGGATGGCCGATGCCGAGCCGAACGCGGGCGTAATCATTGCCGCAATGGGCGGAAATCGAACGCAGGCCGTTATGGCCTGCAATGCCGCCGCCGGTCTTGACCCGCAGCTTGCCTGCCGGGAGATCGAGTTCATCATGCAGCACATGGAGCGCCGAGAGCGGCAGCTTGTAGAAATCCATCGCGGCGCGCACGGCCCGGCCGCTCTCGTTCATGAAGGTCTGCGGCTTCAGGAGCAGGGCCTTCTCGCCTTCGAGCGTCACCTCGGCGACCTCGCCTTGAAAGCGCGCGCGCCAGGGTGCCGCGCGGTGTGCCTTCGCGATCGCGTCGAGCGCCATGAAGCCGATATTGTGCCGGTTTCCGGCATATTTGGCACCGGGATTGCCGAGGCCGACCAGGAGCCGCATCGCAACGCCTTCCAGAGGAGGTTGTGTTCGCATGCTTTTCGCGTTTTTTCCGGCTTCCACCCAATCGCAGCCTGTTCCAGACATGGAACGGGCCGGATCGCTCTTCGCGAACCCGGCCCGAAAAGGATGGGTGCCGGCGCTGTCGCGCCGGTAAGGGCTCAGGCCTCTGAGGGCTCAGGCCTCTTCCTTCGCCGTGCCGGTGATGGTGACGAGGGTGAGGTCCTTCTCGCCGCCAGCGGGCATCCTGGCGCCAGCGGGAAGCGTGACCGACGAGATATGGATCGAATCCCCGATCCTGGACTTCGACACGTCGACCGTGATGGCCTCGGGGATCGCATCGGCCGGAACGATCAGCTCCACGGCGTGGCGAACGAGGTTCAGCGAGCCGCCGCCTTTCAGGCCCGGCGAGACTTCCTGGCCCGTGATGTGGACCGGGATCTCAACGCGCACGGTCGAGCCTTCCGCGAGGCGGAGGAAGTCGACATGGATCGGAAAATCGCGCACGCGATCGAGCTGGTAGTCGCGCGGGATGGCGCGGACCTTCTTGCCGTCGACGTCGATTTCGAAAACCGTCGTCAGGAAATGGCCGGCATAGATCAGCTTGTTCGTCTCTTTGTATTCGAGCGAGATGGCGATCGGCGGCTGGCCGGCACCGTAGATGACGGCCGGAACACGGCCTTCCTTACGGATTGCACGGGCGGCCCCCTTGCCAACCCCCTCGCGGGTCTTCGCCGCGAGCTGCTTCAGAGAAGCCATGGTGTTTCTCCAACAAAAATGTCCCGCCGGGCGGCCTTGGGGCCCCCTTTGCGGGAACGGATGGGCCCGCGACCTCCAGGGGTGTCAGCGCGGATGAGCGGGGCTATAGGGGAATTGGTCCGAAAGGGCAAGAATGAGCGCGCAAGAAGCAACGCGGGTTCCGGCAAGGCGTCGTTCCTTCCGGCTGTTACCGGCCCGGCGCGCGTCCGAGGAGCGTTGGATTCCGCGCAATTTCAATTTTCCTGCCTGCAAGACCCCGGCAATGGATGCCGAAGGCGGGGGCGGGGCTGGGTCGGCAAGCGCCAGGCAGGCCGGTTGTTGCGGGCAAGACGCTGAAATCTGGACAGGTTGGTCCAATCTTGGTGCCCTGGCCGGGTTTCTGGAGTTCCGGCCGCAGCAGGGCCCGGCCAGGTTCCGCCCGGACATGAGCCCTCTGTCGGCCATCTCTTTCGATCTTCGTTAACGTTTTCGGTGTCTAACCGAATTTCAGCGGGACAAAGACAGGAATTTTGCCGTCATGCGCCTCAATCTCGCATTCAAGCTGGTGCTCCCGGTTGCGTTTCTGGCGCTGATCGCGGCAGCCCTCGCAGGGCTGAGCTACTCTGTTCTCGAACAGGGTCGCGACCTTTCCCGGCATGCGGGCGCGGCGCACCAGAAGGCGTTCCTCGCCTCCGAGATCCGGGCGACCAGCCGCGCCGTGCAGCGCGACCTGCTGAACCTCGTGCTGGACCAGAATTCCGATAGCCGGCGCGCCATGGCGGAGAATGTCGACCGCCGCATCAAGGCCCTTCAGGATCTCTCTGCACGCTTCCTGCCGACGCTCGGCGATGCGGATCGCGCTATTCTCGTGAATTTCGATGCCCTGGGCCAGCAGGTCATCCAGGCCTTTGGTGCCGTGCGGCAACAGGCGGTGGCCGGGCAGCCGGATCTGGCCTACCAGACCTTCACACGAGACGTCCGGGTTCGCGAACGCGCGATGAGCGCGGTAATCGATCCGTTCCTCGTGGAGATGGAACGGCAGTCCCACAGCCTCACGCACGCCGTTCAGGAGCAGGCGGTCTGGGCCGAACGCATCTCGATCGTGCTTTCCTTCATCGGCATTCTCACGGGACTGGGCCTCGCATTGGCCGCCATTTTCCTCTGGGCGGTGCGCCCCTTGCGCGCCATGACCGGCGCGATGACGAAGCTCGTCGATCGCCAGTGGCAGACAGAGGTGCCCGGAACGACGCGCAAGGACGAGATCGGCGACATGGCGAAGGCGCTTCTCGTCTTCCGCGACAATGGGATCGAGGCGGATCGTCTCGCGGCGGCGTCCGAGGCGGATGAGCTCGCCCGCGAGCAGCGCCGGCAGCGTCTCGAGGCGGCGATCGCGGAGTTTGAATCCCGCGCCGGCATGGTCATGTCCACCGTGGTATCCGCTTCTTCCGAATTGCAGGCCGCGGCGGAAAGCCTCGCCGGATCGGCTGAGGAAACCCTGCAGCAGAGCAATTCGGTTGCCCAATCCGCAGAGGCGGCCACAGGGAATGTGCAGAGCGTCGCGGCGGCGGGCGAGGAGCTTTCCGCCTCCATCAGCGAGATCCTGCGGCAGGCGCGGCAATCCTCGGAGATCGCCACGGACGCCGTGCATGCCGCCGGCACCACAGACGAGAAGATCCAGCAGCTTTCCCAGGCCGCGGACAAGATCGGCAGCGTGATCGAACTCATCCAGGGCATCGCCTCGCAGACCAACCTGCTTGCGCTGAACGCCACCATCGAGGCGGCGCGGGCGGGCGAGGCGGGCCGCGGCTTCGCGGTTGTCGCCAACGAGGTGAAGGACCTCGCGGGCCAGACCACCCGCGCGACGAATGAAATCGCCGCGACGATCGCCGGCATCCAGGATGTCACCAACGGCACGATCGAGGCGATGCGGGGCATCGGTCGGAAAATCGAGAAGATCCACGCAATCGCGCAGGAAATTGCCGGCTCGGTGGAAGAGCAGGGCCGCGCGACCTCAGAGATCGCGCAGAGCGTGCAACTCGCGGCCCGTGGCACGACGCATGTCTCGGGCAACATCCTTCACGTGAACGAGGCGGCCACGAATACCGGCGCGGCATCGGCTCAGGTGATGAGCGCCGCGCGTGACCTCGCCGAACAGGCCGAGACCCTGCGATCCGAGATGGACAAGTTCCTGATCTCCGCCCGCGCGGCCTGATCATGCCCCGATCAGCAAGATCCGGCCGGTTCAGGCTGCCGGCTCTTGCCTTTCCCCGGCCCGATCGGCGACAAGGGTATCCCAGCCCACGGACCTGATCATGACACCGAGTGACATCACCATCCGCGAAGCCCGATCGGACACGGATTATTACCGGGCCTACCCGACCATCCGCCAGCTGATCCCCCAGCTCGACATGCAGACCTATGCCCGTCGCGTCTTCGTGGCGCGGGCCACGGGCTATCGCATGTTCATCGCGGAAAGCGGCGAAGAACTCATCGGCGTCATCGGCATGGTGCCCAACCACAACATCCACGATGGCTTCGTGACCTATATCGAGCATGTCGTGGTGGACCAGAAGCATCGCGGCAAGGGCTATGGCCGGCTGCTGATCGAGTTCGCCGAGCAGCGCGCACTGGAGGATGGGTGCAACCTCGTCCAGCTCGATACGGAGGAGGGCGCGGGCGTGGACCAGCTCTATCTGAAGAACGGGTATCGCCGCACAGGCTCGTATTTCTCGAAGGATCTGGGTCCGCGTTCCGGCTGAACGCGCGACAGGATCAATCGAAGAGCGTCGAGACGCTTTCCTCGCCCGCCGTGCGCTTGATCGCCTCGCCGAGCAGCGAGCCAACGGAAATCACGCGGATATTCTTCGCCACGCGCACGGCTTCCGTGGGCTGGATGGTGTCGGTCAGCACGAGTTCGTTGATCTTGGAAGCCGTGATGCGCGCGACCGCGCCGCCCGAAAGAACGCCGTGGGTGATGTAGGCGCGCACATCGCTCGCGCCCTTTTCCATCAAAGCATCCGCAGCGTTGCAGAGCGTGCCGCCCGAATCGACGATGTCGTCGACCAGAATGCAATGTTGCCCTTCGACGTCGCCGACGATGTTCATCACTTCCGATTCGCCAGCGCGCGGGCGACGCTTGTCGACGATGGCGATCGGCGCGTTGATGCGGTTGGCAAGCGCGCGGGCGCGCACGACGCCGCCCACATCGGGCGAAACCACGGTCACCTTCGAGGTATCGAGGCGTTCCTTGATGTCCTTCACCATCACCGGCGCGGCATAGAGATTGTCCACCGGGATATCGAAGAAGCCCTGGATCTGCCCGGCATGAAGATCGAGCGTCAGCACGCGATCCGCACCTGCGCGCGTGATGAGATTAGCCACGAGCTTCGCGGAAATGGGCGTGCGCGCGGCGGATTTCCGATCCTGACGGGCATAGCCGAAATAGGGCACCACCGCCGTGATGCGCTTGGCCGAGGAGCGGCGCAGCGCATCGATGATGATGAGCAGTTCCATCAGGTGGTCGTTGGTCGGTGCCGAGGTCGATTGCAGGATGAACACATCCTCGCCGCGCACGTTCTCCTGAATCTCGACGAAAATCTCCATGTCAGCAAAGCGCCGAACCTGGCACTTCGTCAGCGGCTGCTGGAGATAGGCCGCAATGGCTTCCGCGAGCGGGCGATTCGCATTGCCCGCCACGAGCTTGATCTTGTCCATGGGGAAGCCTCCTCGTCTGTCGTGCTGCTAGCGCGACTGGCGCCGCGTTTCAACATGACATGCGCGGGACGTTCACGACTCGGTGCAAAATCGGCGTCGAAAAAAGTGAATCTGCGCCAAGGGCTTGGCCGAAAGGATTATGGGCTGTCCTCGCCTGCAGCCGCCACCTCGCCTGCCGCGCCCGGCTGGCGCGTGAGCTGGCGGGTCAGATCGTCGAGACTCGCGGCGGCGACCCGGCGCATCGCGCCATCATCAAGGCCAGCCCAGCCCGGAGCCTGGGCAGGCACCATGCCCGATACGCGATGGGTGCGCGTGCGACCATCGACCGAGGTCTGCAGCACATAGGAGATCGCCGGGCGGCCATCCGTTCCGGTGAAGCTGTCGAGATAGGCCTTGAGGCGCGTGGTCGCGACCGGCGCATTCGCTTCCGCCATCACGAAGCCGCGGCTGCGTGCCTCCTGCGCGAAAATGGCTGCAAAGCGCTGACCCTGCTCGTCGGAGGGGCCGGAGACACCGAGGATCACGATGGTTGCCGCTTCGGGACGAAGGGACGCGAGATTGGCCGTCGCCGTCATCCGCGGCCCATTGCAGGCTGCAAGGCCCAGAGCGAGGCCGAGGGCAAGCGTCAGGCGCGAAGCCGGGAGGGAGGGGAAATGCCGAACCATGTCACCGCCGGAAATTGGTCAACGGTTTCTTAACGCTGCCTGGCCGGTATGCAAAGCCGGTCCTCCGGCCGAAGACAACCGTGGTTAATATCGGCTCAGGGCGTTTGCTCAACCTTTGCGGAATCACGCCGAACGCCTATGTCTCGGGCATGACCAGCCGCAAGATCATCGATGGGGGAACGACCTTCGAGGATGACGACCTCGAAGAGGATGAGGCGTTGGCCTCGTCAGGCCCGGATTACCATCCGCCGGAAGTGATGCTCGACCTGGCCGATCTGCCGCGCCGGCTCGCGACCGGCATGGCCGTGATCCGCGCCTTCTGGGAGACCTTGCCGGGTTCGCCGGGTGTCTACCGGATGATCTCGGTCACCGATGAAGTGCTCTATGTCGGCAAGGCGCGGAACCTGAAGGCGCGGGTCTCATCCTATGCGCGGGGCGATGCGCCGAACAACCGCATCTCCCGGATGATCGCCGAGACGGCGCAGATGGAGTTCGTGACCACCACGACGGAAGCCGAGGCGCTTCTCTTGGAAACGAACCTCATCAAGCAGTTGAAGCCCCGCTATAACGTGCTGATGCGGGATGACAAATCCTTCCCGTTCATCCTCATCACGGGCGATCACCAAGCCCCGCAGATCACCAAGCATCGCGGCGCGCGCAACCGCAAGGGACGCTATTTCGGGCCCTTTGCCTCGGCTGGCGCGGTCAATCGCACGCTGAACACGCTGCAACGCGCCTTCCTGCTGCGTTCCTGCGCTGATTCGGTTTACGAGAACCGCTCGCGGCCCTGCCTGCTTTTCCAGATCAAGCGCTGCGCGGCGCCCTGCACCGGTGAAATCTCGCGCGAAGGCTATGCGGCGCTCGTGCGCGAGGCCAGCGATTTCCTCGACGGCAAGAGCCAGGCCATTCGCCAGCACCTCGCATCGGCAATGCAGGCGGCCTCCGAAGCCATGGAATTCGAGACCGCCGCGCGCTACCGTGATCGCCTCGCGGCGATTTCCGCGATCTCGGCCCAGCAGGGCGTGAACACGAGCGAGGTCGCGGAGGCGGATGTCTTCGCGATCCATGCCGAGGCCGGGCAGTTCTGCGTGGAAGTGTTCTTCTTCCGCACCTTCCAGAACTGGGGCAACCGGGCCTTTTTCCCGCGCGCCGACCGCGCGATGGAGCCGGCGGAAGTGCTCGGCGCCTTCCTCGCGCAATTCTATGACGAGCGCCCCGCGCCCCGCCTCGTGCTGCTCTCCGAGATGATCGAGGATCTCGCGCTGCTGGCCGAGGCGCTCTCGGCGCGGGCGGGCCACAGGGTCGAGATCGCCACGCCCCGGCGCGGCGAAAAGCGCGATCTCGTCGAACATGCGCTGACCAATGCGAAAGAGGCGCTGAGCCGGCGCCTCAACGAAAGCGCCAGCCATGAGAAGCTTCTCGCGACCCTCGCGCAGGCCTTCGATCTGGCTTCACCGCCGCGGCGCATCGATGTCTTCGACAACTCCCACATTTCCGGCACCAATGCCGTCGGCGCGATGATCGTCGCGGGCCCGCGCGGGTTCTCGAAAACACATTACCGGACCTATAACATCCAATCGACCGAGATGACCCCCGGCGACGATTTCGGCATGATGCGCGAGGTGATGCAGCGGCGTTTCGCACGGCTCCTCAAGGAATCCCCGCGCGACGAGAAGCCGGACGATCCCGAGGCCTTGCCTGCCTGGCCCGATCTGGTGCTGATCGATGGTGGCAAGGGCCAGCTCGAGGCCGTGCGCGGCGTGCTCGCCGGATTGGGCATCACCGATCTGCCGCTCGTGGGTGTCGCCAAGGGGCCGGACCGCGACGCCGGCCGCGAGCAATTCGTGATGCCCGGCCGCGAGCCTTTCCGCCTTCCGCCGCGTGACCCCACGCTCTACTTCATCCAGCGCCTCAGGGATGAAGCGCACAGGTTCGCCATTGGGACGCATCGCGCCCGGCGCAAGAAGGCGCTCACCGCCAATCCGCTGGACGAGATCAGCGGGATCGGGCCGCGCCGGAAGCGGGCGCTTCTCCTGCATTTCGGCACGGCGAAGGCGGTGAGCCGCGCCTCCTATGACGATCTTGCCCGCGTGCCGGGCATCAACGAGGCCACGGCCAGGCTGGTTTATGATCACTTCCACGAAGGTGGGCGCTGACGCGGTTGAGGCCACGAAATTTTCGGCCCCGCAAGGCTTGACCCGCTCTGCTCCGGCATGGTGCTAAGAGACATGCCGCCTCGGAAGCTTCGACCGTTCTCGCTGCCCAACGTGCTCACCTATGGGCGCATCCTGGCCATTCCCGTGGTGGTGGGCCTGCTTTTCTGGCCGGGCGATCCGAGCATGCGCTGGTGGGCGCTGGCGATCTATGCGCTCGCGGGCATCACGGATTACCTTGATGGCTATCTCGCACGGCTCTACCAGGAGCAATCCTCGCTCGGCCGCATGCTCGATCCCATCGCCGACAAGCTGCTGGTTGCCGCGTGCCTGCTGATGCTGGTGGCCGATGGCACGATCCGTTCCTGGTCGATCTGGGCCGCGATCGTCATCCTCAGCCGTGAAATCCTCGTCTCGGGCCTGCGCGAATATCTCGCGGAACTGAAGGTCTCCGTGCCGGTCTCGCGCCTTGCGAAATGGAAGACCGCGATGCAACTCTTTTGCCTCGGCTTCCTCATTGCCGGGCCGGCGGGCGACGCCTTCCTGCCCGCCGACTGGACGCGTCTTATCGGCCTGTTCCTTCTCTGGGTCGCCGCGGTGCTGACACTCATCACCGGCTACGATTACATGAAGGCCTCGATTCGCCATCTGGTCGAGGAAGACAGCGCGTCCTAGATCAAGCTGGATATCACCGCCGGAAGGACGCCATGAAGGTTCTGTATTTCGCTTGGTTGCGCGAACGCATCGGAAAGGCGGAGGAGGAGATCACCTTCCCGCCCGGCACCCGAACAGCTGGCGAGGCGATGTCGCATCTGGCCTCGCTTGGCGAGGAATATGCCTATGCGTTCGAGAATCCCTCGATCATCCGCATTGCGCTCGATCGCAAGCATGTGCCGCATGATTGCCCTCTCGGCGCCGCGCGCGAACTTGCCTTCTTCCCGCCGATGACCGGGGGCTGAGCCATGGTCGTCCCGTTGATCCGTGTGCAGGCTGAACCCTTTGATGCCGCAGCGGAATCGCGTCGCATCACGCAAGGCCGGACGGATATCGGCGCGGTCGTCACCTTCACGGGGCTTTGCCGCAGCGAAGGGGGCAGTCTCGCGGCGCTCGAGCTTGAGCATTACCCCGGCATGGCTGAGGAAGAACTCCTGCGAGTGGCTGGTGAAGCGTTGTCGCGTTGGCCGTTGCAGGGCGTCACCATCCTCCATCGCTACGGCAGAATTGCGCCGGGCGAGGATATCGTGCTGGTGGTCACCGCCTCGGCTCATCGGCGCGCGGCGTTCGAATCGGCTGATTTTCTGATGGATTACCTCAAGACCCGCGCGCCGTTCTGGAAAAAAGAGCACACCGTCTGCGGTGAACCGGGCGGCTGGGTGGCGGCCAAGACCGCGGATGATCAGGCAGCAGGCCGCTGGTGACGTCGCATCCTGCCGGCTTCAGATCACTCGATGGCCGAAGTTAACGCAATTTTGTAACCTGAGGTTGTAGCCTTGTTCCTGTCCAGACACTGGCTCGGGAATGGAGGCTTACTCTATGCACCTCAGCGACGATCTTCCGCCCGCCAAAGCTTCTGCAAGGCCGCTGCGAATTCTGGTGGTCGATGATTCGGTGGTGATTCGCGGCACGATCCGCGCGGCCCTCGACAAGCTCGAGCGCCCGCTGACAGTGATCGAAGCGGCCGCTGGCGACGAAGCGCTGGCGATCATGCGGCAATCGCAGGTGAACATGATCTTCTGCGACATCCAGTTGCCGGGCATTTCCGGCCTCGAAGCGCTGGCCTATGCCTTCGCCACGCAGGAGCACCCACCTTTCATGGTGCTGATGTCGTCGCTCGATGCGGGGGCCGTGCGCGAGGTTGGCCGCAAGCTGCGTGTCTATGAATTCCTGCAAAAGCCTTTCCGCATCTCCGACGTGCTGAACGCGGTCGCGGCCTATGATCGGCTCTCGACCCTCAGCAATGCGCTGGTGGTCGATGACAGCTCGACCGCGCGCAAGCTGATGCGCCGCATTCTCGAGCGGTCGCAGTTCCGGCTGGACATCCAGGAGGCCGAGAGCGGCGCGGAGGCGGTGAAGCTCGCGGGCGTGACGGACTTTGAAGTGATTTTCCTCGATGCGAACATGCCGGGCATGAATGGCCCTGAAACGGCGGGGCACCTGCTGCGGGCCAATGCGCGCACGCAGATCGTCATGGTCTCCACCGAGCAGCAGTTGGAGCTGATCCGCTCCTCGCAATATGCAGGTGCCTTCGCCTTCCTGACCAAGCCTTTCCAGTCGTCCGACGTGAATGCGGTGCTCCACTCGGCTTTCTCGATCCGCGCGCCGAGCCTGGCGCTGCCGACGCATGCCATCTTCTCGGATGTCGAAAGCGCGAATGGAGGAGTGGAAAGGCGTGCCACTCCCTAATCCGGTGTTCCGAAAGTCCGGTGTTCCGAACGTCGGGGGCGCTTCAGTTCGCGCCCACCTCGGTCACATAATCCTCCATCAGCGTGCGGCTGATGTTGCCCGGCGTGAAGCGATAAGGGCCGATCTCGGCCACCGGCGTCACTTCCGCAGCCGAACCCGTGATGAAGCACTCGACGAAGCTCGGCAGTTCATCCGGCATGATGCGGCGCTCGATCACCTCGAAGCCGCGGCGCTTGGCGAGGTCGATCACCGTGCGGCGGGTGATGCCATCGAGAAAGCAATCGGCAAGCGGGGTGTGGATCGCGCCATCCTTCGTGAAGAAGATGTTGGCACCCGTGCATTCCGCCACGCGCCCCTGCCAGTCGAGCATCATCGCATCGGCATAGCCGCGCTTCTCGGCGCGATGCTTGGAGAGCGTGCAGATCATGTAGAGGCCGGCGGCCTTGGCGTGAACCGGCGCGCAGGCCGGATCAGGGCGGCGATATTCCGCGATGTCGAGCCTGATGCCCTTCATCTTGATCGCCGGGTCGAACATCGACGGCCAGTTCCAGGTGGCGACGGCCACATGGATGCGGTTGTGCTGGGCTGAAACCGCCATCATTTCCGAGCCGCGGAAAGCCACTGGACGCACATACTGGTCACCGCCGCCATTGAGCTCGACGATCTGGCGCTTGGCTTCCTCGATCTCCTCGATGGAATAGGGGATCACCATGTCCATGATCCTGGCCGAGGCGATCAGGCGCTCGGAATGCTCGCGGCTCTTGAAGATCTTGCCCTTGTAGGCGCGCTCGCCCTCGAAAACCGACGAACCATAATGCAAGCCATGGGTGAGGACATGGACCTTCGCATCCTGCCAGGGCAGAACTTCGCCGTTCATCCAGATGAAGCCCTCGCGTTTGTCGAACGGGATGATGGCAGGGGTGGCAGACATGATCAGTGTTTCCTCGTTGCTCTTGGCGTGATCCGGATGCTTCTCGGGGCTTTGTCCGAATCTTGAAATATTATTACGCCAATCGCTTTGGTATACCAGAGCCTATGGGTGAGTTTGCCTTCCTTGCTCACAAGAAAGCCCGGTCACGAACTTTCATTGCGCGGAAGACGTCTTGACGGGTAACAATCCGTCTGAAATATGTCAATAACATTGACATAATTTCTCGCGCCGGCGCCGTTATCCCCGGCTCTTGCGCGCCTGACGGACATCATGGCCCAATCCTTCCAGCGAAAACTGGCCATCGCCGAGCCCGCGCCGCCTGGCGAAGGCCCGGATTTCGAGCTGATCGAGCTGCTTTTCTTCGCCTATCGCGATTTCGTCGGCGAACCGGATCGGCTGCTTGAAAAGCACGGTTTCGGCCGCGCGCATCATCGCGTGCTGCATTTCGTGAACCGCAACGAGGGGCTGACCGTGGCGGAGCTGCTGGAGATCCTCGAGATCACCAAGCAAAGCCTCGCGCGCGTCCTGAAGGATCTCGTGAGCGGCGAGTTCATCGAGCAGCGCGCCGGCACGGAGGATCGTCGTCAGCGCCGGCTCTATCTGACCGAGCGGGGAAAGGCGCTGGCCGAGGCGCTTGTGCGGATGCAGGGGCGGCGCATCGCGCGGGCGATTGCCAAGGCCGATCCGGCCGCGCGGCCCGTGATCGCGCGATTTCTCGCCGAACTGATCGACCCCGAGCGGCCGCTTCCGGCATCGCCGGACAAGGCCTGAGCGGCCGGCTTTATTTGCGCCCCCGATCCGTCGCATAATCCCGTTCATGCGCAAGGCCCCGGTTTCCGACGAATCGCCCCACATCCTCGTCGTGGATGACGATGACCGCATCCGCACCCTGTTGTCGCGCTTCCTCGCGGAGCATGGCTATCGCGTCTCCACCGCCGACAATGCCGGCGAGGCGCGTGCCCGGCTGGCGGGTCTCGTCTTTGATCTCATCGTGCTCGACGTGATGATGCCCGGCGAAAACGGTCTCGATTTCGCGCGCGATCTCAGGAAGACCTCGGCGATCCCCATCCTCATGCTCACGGCACGCGCGGAAATCGAGGACCGGCTCGCCGGCCTGCAATCAGGTGTGGATGATTATCTCACCAAGCCCTTCGATCCGCGCGAACTGCTGCTGCGGATCAGCTCCATCCTGCGGCGCGTGGCCTTGCCGCCGCCCGTGAAGAATGCCGAGGAGCCCGAAAGCGTGCGCTTCGGCCCCTTCGGCTATCACCTTGCGCGCGGCGAATTGCGGCGGGGCGAGGAAATCGTGCGGCTTTCCGAGCGGGAGCGGGAAATCCTGCGGCTGCTCTCGGCCACCAATGGCGAGACCCTGCCCCGCGAGGCGCTGGCGGAAACCGCCAATGCCGCGAATGAGCGCACCATCGATGTGCAGATCAACCGCCTGCGCCGGAAGATCGAGGATGACCCCGGCAATCCCGTCCATCTGCAAACCGTGCGCGGCCTTGGCTACCGGCTGGTGATCGACCGATGAGCCGTCTCGTCAGCGGCCTGCGCTTCGCCTGGTCTGCTCTCCTGTGGCTTCTGGCCAGGCTGCCGCCCATTCTGCGCCTGCTCTGGCGCATCATTGCCGTGCCGCTCGGGTGGCTGTGGCTGCTTCTGGTATGGGTCTGGAACACGGCGCCGGTGCAGAGGCTCGCGCAGCCCGTGATGCGGCTGGAAGCGCGCATCGGCCGCTGGCTCAACCGGGTGCTGCCGAAGGGGCTCTACACCCGCGCGCTTCTCATCATCATCATGCCGATGGTGCTGCTCCAGACCGTGGTCGCCTATGTCTTCATGGAGCGCCACTGGCAGGCCGTGACCGCGCGCCTCTCGCAGGCGTTGAGCCAGGACATCGCAGCGCTGATCGCGATCTACGACCAATTCCCCAGCGAGAAGCAGGCGCGCTTCATCTCCGGCATTGCCGAACAGCAGCTTGGTCTGGATGTCGATTTCCTGCCGCCTGAGCCCTTGCCGCCGCCGTTGAAGAAGCCCTTCTTCGACATTCTCGACCAGTCGCTGACCGCTGAACTGGCGAGCCGCATCCGCCGCCCGTTCTGGATCGATACGGTGGGGCGTTCGAACCTCGTGGAGATCCGGATCCAGCTTGAGCAGAGCGTGATGCGCGTCATTGCGCGGCGAAGTCAGGCCTATGCCTCGAACTCGCATATCTTCCTTGCCTGGATGGCCGGTTCTTCGCTGGTGCTGATCGGCGTCTCGGTCATCCTGCTGCGCAACCAGATCCGGCCGATCCTGCGATTGGCCGAAGCCGCGGAGGATTTCGGCAAGGGGCGTGACGTCATCTTCCGACCGCGCGGCGCGAAGGAGGTGCGGCAGGCGGGCCTCGCCTTCCTGGAAATGAAGAACCGCATCGAGCGTGCCATCGAGCAGCGCACGACCATGCTCAACGGCGTGAGCCACGATCTGCGCACCATCCTCACGCGATTCCGCCTTTCGCTCGCCTTCCTGCCGGAAAGCGCCGAACTGGAGGACATGAAGCGCGATGTGGACGAGATGAGCCGGATGCTCGAGGCCTATCTGGCCTTCGCGCGCGGAGAGGCGGCGGAGAGCGCGTCTCCCACGGATATCCGCGCGCTGATCGAGACGTTCAAATCGGATGCGGAGCGCGCGGGGCATTTCACCACGCTGGCGATCGAGGGTGATCCGGTGGTGAGCGTGCGCCCGCAGGCCTTCCGGCGCCTCCTCGGCAATCTTGTCTCGAATGCCGCGCGCTACGGCGACCGCATCGAGATTCGCGCGGTGCATGACGAGAAATACCTCACGATCACCGTGGATGACGATGGCCCCGGCATTCCGGCCGAGAGCCGCGAGGAAGCCTTCAAGCCCTTCCTGCGGCTCGATGCCTCGCGCAACCAGGACCATGGCGGCACGGGACTCGGTCTCGCCATTGCGCGCGACATTGCGCGCGGCCATGGCGGAGATGTCACGCTGGAGGAAAGCCCGCTCGGGGGCTTGCGGGCGCGGGTGCGGGTCCCTGCATAGAAAGGAAAACTAATATAGAAGAGTTGCCAGCCTAGAACAATCGCCCGCCCGGCGGGACGTCCCGTTCGGGTGTCACGAGCACAACCTCGCCCTCCTCGTCCGGGAAGCCCAGCGTCAGTACCTCGGACATGAACTTGCCGATCTGGCGCGGCGGGAAATTCACCACCGCCGCGACCTGCCGCCCCAGGAGCGTCTCGGGCGTGTAATGCTTCGTGATCTGCGCCGAGGAGCGCCGCGTGCCCAGCGGCCCGAAATCGATCGTGAGCTTGAAGGCGGGTTTGCGCGCTTCCGGAAAGGCATCCACCGCGATGATCCGCCCGACGCGGATATCCACCTTCATGAAGTCGTCGAACGTGATCTGCGGCGCGATGCCGGTTGTCTCGGTGGCCATGGTTCCTCAGGCGGCGTCGGGCTTCGGTTCATCCTGATGGCGGTGATGATGGCCGCGGCGCTTCCTGGCATCGCAGGCCGCGCGGAAGAAGCCGCGGAGCGGGGCGGCCAGCCGGTCGAGACCCTCGGCGCGGGCCAGCACCCATTCGCCACGCTTCAATTCGCGATCCAGCGCCGCCATGGTGCGGGTCAGGGCCGGGTCATCCTCCTCAAGGAAGATGCGGAAGGCGCGCGCGAACACAAGGATCGCGCCCTGGATCTTTACCGCGCCCATCGCCCCGTCAACTTCGATGCCCGCGGCTTCCAGCATGTAGCGCCAGGAATTGAGGCCCTGCTGGTTGAGAGCAAGCAGGCCGAGCGGATCACGCTCGAAACCGCGCGAGATGGAGCGCAGCGCCTCGCGATAGGGCAGCAGCGCATCAAAGCGGCGCATCATGATGTCGAGCACCCGGTCACGCGCCGGCTCGTCCTGCATGTCGGTCCCCGTGCCTTCGAGCACGATCCGGTCGATGCGACGCACGAAGCTGCCGAGGATCGCACCTTTCGAGGGGGTAAGATCGCGCAGGTCGGCAAGGGAAATCCCGGCTTCCTCGGCGATGGAGGAAAGGGTGATCATGTCCCAGGGCTGGCGCGCCGCGAGCGCCATCAGCGCATCCACGACCAGGGCGCGCGGGTCGCCCTTCGGAGCCTCGGCGGTTTTCTCGGCGGCTTTACGGGCCATGGTTGCCTCCCATGAAGGGTTGGGGAACTTCCGCTGAAGGTAGTCGTTCCCCGCCCGACTGCAAGGCCCGGCTAGCCGGCAAGAGCCTTCGCGCGCGCTTCCGCCGCGGCGACCGCGCGCGTCATCAGCGGGGCAAGGCCGTCGTCGCCCATCAGGATTGCAAGCGCCGCAGCCGTGGTGCCGCCGGGCGAGGTGACATTCTGGCGGAGCTCGGCGGGGCTGGTCTCGGCCTCCCGGAACAGCAATTCGCCCGCGCCTTCGATGGTGGCACGCGCAAGGCGCGCGGCGATGGCCGGTTCGAGGCCCAATTGCTCGCCCGCCTTCGCCAGCGCCTCGACCATGTGGAAGACATAGGCCGGGCCGGAGCCTGAAACGGCCGTCACGGCGTCGATCTGACCCTCATTCTTCACCCATTCGAGGCGTCCCGTGGTCTGGAGCAGGCGCGTCACGTTGGCGCGATCGGCTTCCGAGAGCGCATCGGTTGCGTAAGCGCCGGTGATGCCCCGGCCAATGGCCGCCGGCGTGTTCGGCATGGCGCGTACGAAGCGCGTGACCTGCGGCAAACGCTTCCTCATGTCCGCAATGCTCTTGCCTGCCATGATGGAGACAACGACGCTCTTGCCATCGAGGCAGCGCGCGAGGCCCTCGGCGGCAACATCGAGCATCTGCGGCTTGATGGAGATCAGCATCAACCCGGCTCGGGTCGGCTCGGGCGGGTTCAGCGTGAAACCGGTCTTCGCCTGCAAGGACAGAAGCTCGGCCGAGGGGGAGGGCTCCACCACGGCGATGCTTGAAGCGGGCCAGCCACCTGCCAGCGCGCCCTTCAGCATGGCACCGCCCATCTTGCCGCAACCGAAGATCAGAAGTTGGGGAACGGACATCGCAGGCTCCGGGGTCATGAAAAACGGCAGATCATGATGGGCGGGAAGGGATTGCCGGCTCGCGGAAAAGATCACACTTCGGGGAACAGGGATGTCCCGCCTTCTGTCGTGCCGGCCTTGTGGCTTCAACCCTTCAGGCCTCGCCGGCGGTCTCGAACAGGATGGTTTCCAGCGCCTCCGTGGCGTTCTTGCCGGCCCAGACGACGAACTGGAAGGCCTGATAATACTTCTCGCAGGCCTCGACCGCGACCTTGATCAGCGCCTCGCACTGATCCGGGCTCGGCGGCGTGCCGCCCGCGAGCACGAGAGCATGGCGGAACATGATGGCGTTCTCGCTTGACCAGAGATCGAAATGCCCCACCCAGAGTTGCGTATTCACGCGGCCGATGAGCTCGATGATCTCCGTGCGGCGGCGCTCCGGCACCTTCAGATCGAAGGAGCAGGCGAGGTGCAGGGCTTCCATATCGTCGAGCCAGGTGAAGCTCACGTGATAGTCGGACCAGCTTGCGGCAATGACGATGGAAATCTCGTCCTGCTCGTCGCGCTCGAAGGACCAGGCATGCCGGCAGGCGATCTGCTCGACGAGATCGACCGGGTGTTCTGCCCGCCCGCCATGATGATCGAGGATGTCCATCCCTTATGCCCTTTTTCGTTCAGGCCGGCGAGCGCAGAAAGACCGTCCATCGCGAGCGACCGCGACGGCGTACGCCTTTACGCTTCCACCGGAAAAACCCTTACGCCTCCATGGCGCGCACGAAACATCTGCACGCCGACGCGTACCAAGACTCTGCGAACCCTCTGAAATCAGGCCGCGAATCACCCCGCGACGAAACTAGCATGGCCAGATTCGCCCTGTCCTCCTGAATTTCTGTGCAGGAGTCCGGTCCGCGTCAGGCGTGTTCGAGGCTGCCTTCCGCGCCCGCGTCATCACGATGACTGTCGAATTTGACGCTCTCGGATTCGCGGTCTCCCCACAACCGGCCGGAGGGGGTTGATCCACAGCCCTTGACCGATTTCCACAGGCGGCGAAGAGATTCAGCCCTTTGACGAGAGCTTTGCCTCGAGCGCCTCGATGCGGGCCAAGAGGTTCTCGTTGAGCTTCTCGTTCTCGTCGCGTGCGAGGATCGCCATCTCGCGCACGGCCTCGAATTCCTCGCGCGTGACGAAATCGCTGTCGCGGAGGATGCGCTCGATCTGGCTCTTCACGAAGCTCTCGGCCTCGCGGCTCATGCCCTGCGCCACGCCGATCGCGCCGGTCATCACGCGGGAGAGTTCATCGAGCAGACGGGTCGGGGGTTCACGCATGGGGGCCTCCCAGATCAGGCGAAAAACAAGGAACGAAAAGAATGATGGGGCTCACCTAGCACGGGGCTTCGCCTTTGGTTAGACAGATTTCGCCGCTTACCTGTCGCGCTCGTCCCAACCCGGAAAAGCCGGATGCTCCTTCCCCAGTTTGATCCCGTCGCGTTTTCCATCGGCCCGCTCGTCGTGCGATGGTATGCACTGGCCTATATCCTGGGATTGTTGGGCGGCTGGTGTTACGCGCGACGCCTGGCAGCCAATGCGCGGCTCTGGCCCGCGCATCTGAAAGCGCCGACACCGGAACAGCTCGATGACCTTCTGGTCTATGCGGCCTTTGGCGTGGTGATCGGCGGCCGCCTGGGCTTCGCGTTCTTCTATCATCCCGGTTATTTCCTTGAGAACCCGCTGGAGATCGTGCAGGTCTGGAAGGGCGGCATGGCCTTCCATGGCGGCCTGTTCGGCGCAGGCGTGGCGGTGTTTCTCTGGGCCAGGCGCAATGGCCTCAACCCCTTCTCCATGCTCGATATTGCCGCTGCCGTGGCGCCTCTCGGGCTGATGCTCGGTCGCATCGCGAATTTCGTGAATGGCGAATTGTGGGGCCGCGTGAGCGATGTGCCCTGGGCCTTCATCTTCCCGGCTGCCGGACCGCTGCCGCGCCACCCGAGCCAGCTCTATGAAGCCGCGACCGAAGGGCTTCTTCTGCTCGTCGTGCTGGCCGTCGTCGTGCGGAAGGACGGCTTTGCCCATCCCGGCCGCATCGCCGGGCTCTTTGGCATGGGCTATGCCGCGACGCGCATCTTTTGCGAGTTCTTCCGCGAGCCCGACCGCCATCTCGGCTTCCTCGCCGGCGGTTGGGTCACGATGGGCATGGTGCTCTCCGTGCCGATGGCGCTTGTGGGCTTCTGGCTCTATGCTCGCGCCGGCAAGAATCCGGTGACGGCATGAACGCACGGACCACGCCACTCGCGCAGGAAATGGCGGCGATCATCGCGGCCGAAGGCCCGCTTTCGCTCGATCGGTTCATGGCTCTGGCGCTGGGGCATCCGCGCTACGGCTATTACATGACGCGCGACCCGTTCGGCGCGGGCGGCGATTTCATCACCGCGCCGGAGATCAGCCAGATCTTCGGCGAACTGCTCGGTCTCGCCTTGGCCATCACCTGGCAGAACATGGGTGCGCCGGAAGGTGTTGTTGTGGCCGAGCTTGGCCCCGGTCGCGGCACGTTGATGAGCGATGCCCTGCGCGCTGCGCGCGCCATCCCCGCCTTTGCGGAAACGCTCGAACCGCATTTCGTGGAGACAAGCCCCGTGCTGATGCGTGCGCAGGCCGCGCGCCTCGCGCAGGATGGACGTGATGCCAACTGGCACGCAAACATCGATTCCCTGCCGGAAGACCGCCCGCTTCTCATTCTTGCGAACGAGTTCTTTGATGCGCTGCCGGTTCGGCAGTTCCAGCGGGCGGGCGATCACTGGCATGAGCGCCTCGTGGGGCTCGATCCGGCCGGCGGCCTCGCCTTTGGCCTCGCCCAGGAGCCTGCCGCGAACATCCCCTTCGCCGCGCCGGAGGGTGCGATCTTCGAAACCTCGCCACTCTCGCTTGATATCATGCGCCGCCTCGGCGAGCGCATCGCGCGGCAAGGCGGGGCGATGATCGCCATCGATTACGGGCACGCGAAAAGTGGTTTCGGGGATACATTGCAGGCCGTGAAGGCGCATCGCTTCGTGCCGGTCCTCACCGATCCGGGCGAGGTGGATATCACCGCGCATGTCGATTTCGCGATGCTCGCGATCGCCGCCCAGCGCGGCGGGGCGCTGGCGCATCCGCTGCTGACACAGGCGAGCCTGCTGGAGCGGCTTGGCATCCACCATCGTGCGGAAATCCTGAAGCGCAAGGCCGAGAACCCCGCCGAGATCGACCGCGCCGTCGCCCGCCTCGCCGGCACGGATGATGCCGCGATGGGCCTTCTGTTCAAGGCGATCGCCATTACCGCGCCGGGCATGGCTCCGCCGCCCGGTTTCGAGCAGCCCGACCCCCGATTGTCCTGACATGCCGAAGCCCATCCTCTCCCCCGTTCTCGAAAAGGCGGGCATCCGCCACGCCTTCTTCACGCGCGAGGGCGGTGTCTCGCAGGGGCTTTATGCCGGGCTCAATGGGGGCATCGGCTCGAACGACGATCCGGCTCTGGTGGCCGAGAACCGCCGCCGCATGGCCGATTGGCTCGGCGTGGAGCCGACCCATTTCCTCTCGCTCTACCAGGTGCATTCGCCGGATGTGATTCATGTCGCCAGCCCCTGGCCCGGCGAGCGGCCCCGGGCGGATGGCCTTGTAACGGCGATGTCAGGCCTCGCTTTGGCGGTGGGCTCGGCCGATTGCGGGCCGATCCTGTTTGCGGACCCGCAAGCGAAAATCGTCGGTGCCTGCCATTCCGGCTGGAAGGGCGCGATGGGCGGCGTGCTCGAAAGCACCCTTGAAGCCATGGAGCGTCTTGGCGCGCGGCGCGCGCGCATCTCGGTCGCGATGGGGCCGATGCTGAGCCAGGAGAATTACGAGGTTGGCCCGGAATTCCGCGAGACCTTCCTGAAGCATGATCCCGCCAATGCGGATTTCTTCCGGGCGGGAACGCGCGAGACGCATCCGCATTTCGACCTGCCGGGCTATATCGCGCGACGGCTCGAGAAGGCCGGCGTGGCCGAGATCGACGATTGCGGCCTCTGCACCTATGCGGACGAGGCGCGCTTCTATTCCTACCGCCGCATGACGCATCGCGGCGAAGCGGATTACGGGCGCCTGCTCGCGGCGATCCGGCTCTAGAGCATCCGCCCGCCAAGTGGATACCGGCTGGTCGAAGAAAATGCGTGAAACAACAAGAAATGAGAACGGACGATCTCATTCAATCAGATCGGATTCCGCTCTAGAGCGCAAACCGATCTGATTGAATCAGATCCGGCGCTCTATCTTCTTGTTTTCGCATCCGCTTTTTCCGCCAACCGGTATCCACTTGGCGGGCGGATGCTCTAGAGCCGGATCGCCGCGAGCAGGCGCCCGTAATCCGCTTCGCCGCGATGCGTCATGCGGCGGTAGGAAT